>JBGTHX010000022.1:0-7013 GCA_041746055.1 Lewinella sp.
CGATGGAGTGCCTACCGGCCGGCCCTGTGGCCGATTCGTGCGGGGGCCGGGGGCCGCGACGGCCCAGCCGTGAAATAGCGAAGCCCGGAGCTGGGCTCCGGGCTTCGAGGCTGGTGTTAGTAGACCCACAAGGACTCGAACCTTGAACGACAGAACCAAAATCTGTTGTGTTGCCAATTACACCATGGGTCTGGAGCACTTAAGCGGCCGCAAATATAGGTCAGCTACCATAAACCCACAAGCGGACCCATAATTTTATAACCCCGCCGCGCGGCCTGAAGTTGCCGCTAGTCGGTAGGATTCTGCCCGCGGTAGACCTGGTACTGCACGTAGTGAAAGTCTCCGTTGTCCGCCCAGTTCAGCAGCAGGTAGCCCGGGTAGTGAGGCTCCATGTCGAAGTCGGCCGACTCGGGCCGGATGAAAAAGCTGGTGGGCGGGCAGAGGTACACCTCCAGATTGCAGTGGCTCACCACCCGCGGCGTGTGGTAGTGACCGCAGAATACGCGGCGCGGACGGCCGTCGGCCGTCAGGATCGACAGCAGGCGACCGGTCTCCCGCAGCGGATATTTTTCATCCATAAAGCGGACGCCCATCGGCACGGGTGGATGGTGCACGAAGATGGGGGCTTCCGGATACTCCAGCAGCGCACCTTCCAGCCAGTCGAGCTGCCGGTGGTCCACTACCCCGGGGCCCGAATCGAGGAAGAGGAGCGGGTATCCCTTTACCTCCGCGATTCCGAACAGTGGCCCGTCGCCGTTGCCCGGCAGGCCGAAGGCCTGGCGCAGCATGCCGCGGTCGTCGTGGTTGCCGGTGGTGACGAAGTAGGGAATGCCGAGGCGGTCCAGCCGGGGCCGCAGCCGGGCGTACACCTCCCAGCGCGGTTCGTGGGCGCAGAAGTCACCGGTCAGGCAGAAGGCGTCGGGATCGTGGCGGGCGGCGGCTTCCAGCACGCTTTCCCATCGCGCTTCCACGTCAAGATCCATCAGCATTTCGCCGGGATGGAGCAGGTGGGGATCGGTAAGCTGAACGAGTTTGAGCGCCACGTAACGTAAGTTGGTGTACCCTAGATAACAAAAACGACCTTCCCGCTAGTGCAGAAAGGTCGCTTTTAGGAAGTTGATTTGTTACTTCTAGGCCAACTTGCGGTAGAGGAACAGCAGAATGATTGCTCCGAGTACCGATAAAGCAATGGATCCGAGGCTCAGGTCACCCGTGCCGCCAAGACCCATGGCTCCGCCGAGGAAGCCTCCGATAACGGCACCGACGATGCCGATCAGGATGGTCACGAGCCAGCCACCGGGATCGGGGCCGGGCATGATCCACTTAGCCAGCGCGCCGGCAATGAGTCCTAAAAGAATCCAGATTAAAATGCCAGTCATAAGGCGTGTGATTTAGTGCTGTTGATGATGTATTCGCTTATACAGCCCATTTTCCACGTCTTTTGTTCGGGCTACGTCAAATTTTTCATGGGTTTTCCACAACCCTGCCCTCCGGCCTCCGCTGTCCTTATTGCCGTAACTTCGCCCACCCCGACCATCTCCGATCGTATGCGCCTGCTCCTGTTCCTGCTCTGTCTTGCCCCGCTAACCGCCCGGGGGCAGTCCACCATCGGACTCATCGCCTACTACCCCTTCGAGGGCAACCTCGGGGATGCCACCGGCGACGGCACCAACCTCGGCGTGGCCGGGGGCGCCGTGGATTTCGACTGCGGGGTGGAGGGTGCGGGGCTCTTGCTCTCGAACCCCGGGGACTTCGTCCGCCTCCCAGGCGGAGCCTCAAATAATGTCAACCGGCTCTTTGACGACGGGGACTTCACCGTCGACCTCACCTTCAAGTCGATCGGGGGAACGGATGAGCAGTACCTCTTCTCGAAACGCGACAGCAGCTGCACGGCCGACGGTCAGTACGTATCCCTCCGCTACACCCCGTCCATCCGCCAGCTCACGGCCACCCTGCAGCAGGGCAACGTGCGCATCGACCTCGTACACACCATCGACAACGACGCCTGCTGGCAGCAGGTAAGTCTGGTGCGCGAGCTCACGCGGGTATCGCTCTTTCTCAACGGATCGGAAGTGGCCACCCAGAGCTCCTCCGCCCGCATCGACGTCGACAATGCCGGTGATCTACTCCTCGGTACCTCCGCCTGCCTCTCCGCGGGAGAGGCGGGATTCCGGGGCCTGATCGATGAGGTGCGTATCTACGACCAGGCACTCACCCAGCAGGAGATCGCCCAGCTCTACCCCGCTCCCGACCGCATCCTTACGCCGAATACCCGGCTCTTCCTCGGGGAAAGCGTCACGATCGACCTGAACAGCAACTGCGGGACCGGCTTCTCCTGGTCCCCCACCCGGGGGGTAGCCACCCCCGACATCGCGGAACCCACCATCACCGGAGAAGTGGAGGGCAGCCGGCTGTACACCGTATCCATTACCGACGACCTGACGAACTGCGTGGCGCGCGACAGCGTGCGGATCATTGTCATCGACCCGGCCACGCTCGACTGCGGAGCCATCTTCCTGCCCAAGGCCTTCACGCCGAACGGTATCGGTCCCGCGCAGAACGAGACCTTCGGCATCTCCAATCCCTTCGCCATCTCCGAGCTGGTGGTATTCACCATTTACGACCGGAACGGCGGGAAGGTCTTCTCCACCACGGATCCCTTCGCCCGCTGGGACGGCACCTTCGGCGGTAAGCCGATGAATCCGGGGGTGCTGCTCTGGCAGCTCGCCTACCGCTGCGAGGGGCAGGACCTATCCCAGGCCGGCAGCGTTACGATTCTGCGGTAGCAAAGTCGGAGGGGCGGTCCATCCACCGGCCGCGGGTGAAGTCCGGAAAGCTCTGCAGACTGCCCCCGCTGGCCACGCTCAGTTCGGAAAGCGGCGTGACGGCCAGCCAGGTGGCACCGTCGTAGACGTCCAGCGGGGGGCGCTCGCCGGCCTTGGCGGACGTCACGAAATCGCGGATCAGGAAGTAATCCATACCACCGTGTCCGCCACCGGCGGCGGTTTCGGCGTCGGCCTTCCAGTAGGGATGGTCGTACTGCTCGAGGTAGCTGCCGGCCGGCTCCCACTGGTGGGCGGCCGTCTTGCCCTCGAGATGAATGGAGTCGTTGACGTCCATCCAGATACCGTCGGTACCCTGTACCCGGAATCCGAGGCTGTAGGGGCGCGGTGAATTGGTATCGTGGTGAAGTACGATGGTCTCGCCCCGCGCGGTAGAGATGAGGCTGGTGACGATGTCGCCGAGGGCAAAGTTCACCTTGGCGTTCGGGTGGCCGGCCCCGCCGTGGTCGACGACGTACTTATGCAGGCCGCGCGACTTGGTGGCCATGGAGGTGAGGCCCGTGAGGCGGTTGCCCCGGTTGATGTCGGCCATCATGGCCACCGGGCCGAGCCCGTGGGTGGGATAGAGGTCGCCGTTGCGGAACTGGGAGTGCCGGGTGCGCCAGCGGGCTTCGGAAAATGCCTTGTCGCCGAACTCCACCCCTTCGCCGTTCGAGGAGGAAGGGTCGTTGAACTTCACGGCCCGCAGGTCGTGCTGGTAACCGCCCTCGAGGTGGAGCAGCTCACCGAACAGCCCCTGCCGCACCATATTCAGTACGGCCATGACGTCGCGCCGGTAGCATACGTTCTCGAGGAAAAACAGGTGGGTGCCCGTCTCCTCGTGGGTCCGGACGAGGTCCCAGCATTCATCCAGGCTAAAGGCCCCGCCCACTTCCAGTCCGGTGTACTTCCCGGCCTTCATGGCGTCGGTGGCCATGACGGTGTGCCACCGCCAGGGGGTGGCGATGACCACCGCATCCACGTCGGATTCCGCGAGGAGCCGCTTGTAGTCGGTCGGGCCCTGGTCGTAGTAGGTAGGCTGAGGCAGCGACGCCTTGTCAAAGATGTCCCGGTTGCGGCGGATCATATCGGGATCGATGTCCGCGATCGCCGTGACCGTCACCCCCGGCTGGGAAAGGAGATTTTGGACGTGGCCCTGTCCGCGCAGTCCGCTGCCGAGCACGCCGACGCGCAGCGTTTCCCGGGAACCGGCCCCGGCACCTGCGTACACCGCCCCCGGTAACACCCCGGCGGCAAGGGTTCCCAGGGAGGTTTGAAAGAATCCGCGACGGTTGATAGGCATCTGCTTGAGGTTTGGCTGGCAGAAATATAATTAACCTTAGCCGGCGGTACCAGCCCGCAGTAACCTGCGCCCCCACAAAAGAACCTGAAAACCGTATACCGTAAGCCACAGCAGCAGCACGGTATACGTAAGCGACTGGGCGGCGGTGTACCACTCCTGGACGCGCATGTCGAAGAACAGGTAAGTGTACGCCAGGTAATCACTGACCGCCAGGATGGCGTAGGCGATCACGAACAGCATACTCACCTTCAGCAGTTTACGCAGATACCAGAGCAACCGCGGCAGGGTCCGCCACCCGAGCTGACCCCGCTTGCGCCGCAGGTACTGGTAGGCGAAAATGATGTAGGCCGGCCAGATGATGAGGTAGAGTGCCTGCTCCAGCCCCCCGTAAAAGGGGCTGTAAAAATACCGGCCCCCGGGGCGGCGGTAGGCGGGCACCAGCCAGATGCCGAGGAAGAAAAGCAGCTGGGCCACCGGCAGGATGAAGTGTTTGAGGTCTCCCCACCGCATCCGGTACGTAGGGTAGAGGCTGATCTTGACGTGGAAGAAGAGGAGCACGGGGAGCCACAGCGTGAAGTAGATCGGCAGAAACTGCAGGTAGGGCCGCGCGGCGTGGAAATTGGCGAAGAGGAGGAGAAAGTGCAGTTGGGTGAGGCCGCCGAGCACCAGGAGGGCGCCGTAGAGGGCGTTGGCGCGGGAGTCACCGCTGCGCTTGAGAAAGAAGAGCCCGCCGATACCGATGGCTGCCAGCAGGGTGACGGCCATCAGGCCCGCCGGCAGGTAAAAGGTGATCAGGCGGGCGGCGTTCATGCCACAAAGGTAGCCGTTTAGCGGCCAATCCGGTGGTGCTTCAGGTCGCGGAAGAAGGACTTGAGGTAGCGGGTGATCTCGCGTTCGCTCTTGTCGTTGAGCTGCTCGAAGTCCTCCACCTGCTGCAGCAACTCACCCTCGAGGAAGGCCAGCTCATCGGCGGCCCGGGTAAAGTTGGCCACGTCGGGGAACTCCCAGATAAGGGCGCGGTCGGTGACCGATTCCTGGCCCGGCAGCAGGGCGATGGCATAGCCGGCGTTGACCAGTCCGCTGAAGTCGAAGTCGTAGGGTACCGCGGTGATTTTGCCGTCGTCAGACTGCATCATCTTGAGGTTGCGGACCAGCATGGTGCTGAAGTCGGCGTTACCGATCATGTACTGGAAGAGGGCCACCTGTTCGGCATTGTTGAAGGTGGACAGCGGCATATTGTAGCACTCCTGGCAGTTGCTGGCCTCGAGGCGGTCCTTGAGTTCGTCGGTGTCCTCGATGAGGATACCGTAGCTGGTGGTCGTGGTGCCGTCGCCGGTATTGTGGTAGGTGATCGTGAGCACCTGGGTGCGGAAACTGGCGGCGGGATTGACGGTCCGGTAGAGATCGTAGGCGAGGGCTTCGCGGACGATGGCGTCCTGTCCGGCGGCATCCAGCGTGCAGGGGGTGACCAGCTTGTAATCGTTGTGGGTGTTCAGGCCGGCCGTACGCAGCGGGTCCTTATCAAACTGCAGCAGGATGGGCGGCAGGGCGCAGGTGCGGCGGCGGAACCTTCCGCGGACGGTAATATCCACCCCGAAATTGTTGCCGCTGTCGATCACCATACCCCGGATCGCGTCGGTCGTGTAGCGGTTGGCGGTCAGGGTATCCAGGTTGAAGTGGATATCGATATGCTTGTGGTCGGTGTGGCTCCACCGGTCGAACAGGCTTTCCCCCGTCTTGGCGGAGAGCGGCAGGGCCAGCAAAACCAGAGCGATGAGGGAAAGGATGGAGCGGAACATGATGGAGGGTATTACAGGCAGGATTAGAGACGACGGGGTTTCCCCGGGGTTGCACGTTGACAATCAGTGACTTACCGATCATCTTTGTATACCTCAAATGTCGTCTGCGGACCCTCCGGTCGCAAATCCGTTCGAGCAGCCAAGGCGAAAGTTCGACGAACGGGGGGTTTAACCGTCCGACGAGCGCCCGGGTGCTTAAAACACCTTCTCGTACTCCTCCCGCTGGTGCTGTACGGCCGGGGCCTGGTCCTCCAAAATCTCGAAAACGTTGCGCTTAATGGTGTGGGCGATATCGCCGGTGGGCAGGTCGTTGCAGTCCAGGCCGAAAGGATCCTCGATCTCCTCCCCCATCAGCTCCACCCCGACCAGGGCGAAGACGATCAGCATACTCAGCGGTATGGTGCCGTAGCTGAATTGCTCACTCAGGCCGAAGGGCAGCAACAGCGCGTACGACGTCACGAGCACCTTAAGGTATACGGCGTAGCTGAAGGCGATGGGCGTCTTCTTGATCCGCTCGCAGGCACCGAGAATATCGAGCAGGCTCTGGTGCTGGGCCTTGATATTGATGTAGTCGCCCTCGTTGATCGTACCCTCCCGGTGCGCCTCGGCGATGCGCTGGTAGATGCGCAGGGCGATGAAGTTGGGGACGTGGTCCTTGGTCTGGTAGTAGCCGATCTCCTCTTCCATCAGGTAGACGAGCTTGTCGAGCTGGGTCCCGTCGCGCAGGTGCTCGGAGAGGGCGAGGCAGAAATTAGAGATGTGCTTGGCCATGAAGTGGCGGATGCCGGTATCGGCGGGCGGCCACATGCTGTCGACGTAGATCGCCAGGTTGCGGCAGTTATTGACCAGGGCACCCCATTGCTTGCGGGCCTCCCACCAGCGGTCGTAGGCGGTGGTGGTCCGGAAACCCAGGAAGATCGAGAGGATCACCGCCAGCAGGGAGAAGATGGTGCTGTCGACCTGCAGGAAGCGGTGGAGGTCGAAGTACTTGATCGCACCCACGATCCCCGTAGCGTACACTCCCATGAAGATGACTGCCAGCAGGATCCGCTTCATGGTGTAGCTGGTAGTCAGGTGGGCCACGTGACC
>JBGTHX010000023.1:0-5806 GCA_041746055.1 Lewinella sp.
ACGGCGTGGTGATCGGCAAGAGCACCATGCCGGTGAACCGGAGCGGGGGGCGGATTTTACATTTAGGGCTGGTGTAAGCTTCTAAGCAATCGACGCCTCTACGCGTCGGACGCTTTACGCCGCACCAGCTTCACCACGGTAGTCACCAGCAGACCGGTTATAAACACCGCCGCGAGCCCGATGACCAGCCAGGCGGTGTGGTCGCGGATGAAGGGGACGTTCCCCAGAAAATAGCCCAGACTCACCAGGGAGGTGACCCAGAGGATCCCGCTCAAGATATTGAAGCGGGCGAAGCGGCCGGCATCCATTTGCGCCACGCCGGCAATGAAGGGCACCAGCGCCTTTACGATGGGCAGGAAGCGGGAGGTGATCAGCGCCGTGGCGCCGTACTTGCGGTAGAAGGCGTGGGCCCGGAAGTAATTCTTGCGGTCCAGCCAGCTGAATCGCTCGAAGAGCGTGGGGCCGAGGGTGTACCCGAGCCGGTAGCCCGTCCAGGCACCCAGTATCGCGGCGACGCTCAGGACCAGACAGATGATCAGGGGGTTCAGCAGGGCACCCGCGCAGAGTACGCCGACGGCGAACAGCAGGCCGTCACCGGGAAAGAAGGGGGCCAGGGGAAAGAAAGCCGTTTCGGTGTAGATCACCGCGAACAGCAGACCGTAGGTGGCTAGCGGGTACGTCAGGGTAGCCTGGCGCAGACTGTCATCGATGTGGAAGAAAAAATCGGCTAGCTCACCCATGTGACTAGATAACCCCCTACCGCGGGGTAAAGGTTGTACTCACGCGAAGAGGATCAGCAGCGTGAGCACCATCCCCGCGGCCGCGTAGATCAGTCCCCTGCGCAGAATTCTTCCCCCGGGCAGGTACATCCAGAAGGCTGAGAGGACGAAAAAAAGGAGCGACAAACCGAAGAAGAGGTTGAAGAAAAACAGCCGGTTGTTCGTATTGGCCTGGTGCAGATCGGTCATCTGCTTGAGGATCCACGGCAGGTTCATGTAAGTCCGTACCACCTCGCCGGTCGAGGAATGGTAGACCGCCCCGTCGAGAAAAATGGTGTCCCCCGACGTCCGTTGCACGGCACCTTCGCCGAGTAGCATGGCTTGCGCCACCTCCTCCCCGGTGAGCGCCGGCTCCAGGGTCCGCTCCACCACCACCGGATGCTTGAGAAAATCCGTGTTCCGGAAGATCAGCACCACCCCACTTATTGCGTAGACGGCCATGATACCGGCCAGAAAAAAGCCGAGGTAACGGTGCAGGATCCGGGCGGTATAACTGGAGGGGCGGTGGGCAGACATGCACGGGAGCTTGGTCGGGAGCGGCCAATTTACGTATCCTGCGGGTCAATGACGCAGCATGACACCCGAACCAGGATCGGAAACCCCCTGTTTTCTTTGACGAACCTACCGACCATGACTCACCACCTTTCCCGATTTTCCCTTTTTACCTTCCTGCTGCTGACCGCCTTCGCCTGTGAGCGGCGGGCGGAAGCGAACGAGGACGTACTGGCCAGTACCCCGGAGCCGGTCTCGGACCTGGCGGTTCAACCCCGCCTGCCGGACTGGCAGAAAGACGCCGTTCTCTACGAGGTGAACCTCCGCCAGTATACCCCGGAGGGTACGTTCGCCGCCTTCGAGCAGCACATCCCGCGGCTTGCCGAGATGGGGGTAGACCTGCTCTGGTTCATGCCGATCCATCCGGTAAGCGAGAAGAACCGCAAGGGGGAAATGGGCAGTCCCTACGCCGTGGCTGACTATACAGGCGTCAATCCCGATTTCGGAACGCTATCCGACTTCAAAAGAATGATCGAAGCCGTACACGCCGCCGGTATGCACGCCATTATCGACTGGGTACCCAACCACTCCGGCTGGGACAACCACTGGATCACCGAGCATCCCGACTTTTATACCACGAAGGACGGGGCCATCACCGACCCCATCAATCCATCCACCGGCGAAAGCTGGGGGTGGACCGACGTCGCGGACCTCAACTACGATAACCCCGCACTGCGCGACAGCATGATCGCCGCGCTCCAGTTCTGGGTGCGCGAAGCCGACGTCGACGGCTTCCGGGTCGACGTCGCCCACGGCATCCCGGTTGATTTCATTGAGCGGGCCGCCGATTCGCTCTACGCCATGAAACCCGTATTCCTGCTCGCCGAAGCCGAGGTGCCCGAAATCGTCAACGACGGTGCCTTCGTGATGGACTACGGCTGGGAAATGCACCACGTGCTCAATGAGATCGCCCGTACCCAGGGTGCCAACCGCAATGCGGAAACCGACGTGAGCAATATTGCCCGCGAGGCGGGGGACCGGGAGGACAGAACCACCGCCCTGGATATCGACCGGGTATTGCAGCGCTACCACGAGGAGTACCAGCGCGGCTATAAGATGCAGTTCACCTCCAACCACGACGAGAACAGTTGGGCCGGTACCGAATTCCAGCGTATGGGCGCCGGCCATCAGGCCTTCGCGGTCCTGACCGCCACCTTCGATGGAATGCCGCTGATCTACACCGGACAGGAATCGGCCGACGACCAGCAGTACGAGTTCTTCACCAAGGACGAAGTGAACTGGGGCAATTACAAGTACGCTGGCTTCTACCAAACACTGTTCGACCTGAAAGAGCGCAACCGCGCGCTCTGGAACGGCGAATACGGCGGTCAGCTGGTTAAAATCCCCACCGGAGTGGACGAGTCGGTTTACGCCTTCACGCGGGAGAAAGATGGCGACCGGCTCGTGGCTGTAATCAACCTCTCCGCCCGGCCCCAGGAGTTCATGCTGGGAGCCGGCGACTACGCGGGCACCTACACCGAGGCTTTTTCGAAAAACCGCGTCGAGGTCGACCCCAATATGCAACTTCGCCTGGAGCCCTGGGAGTACCGCGTGTATTCTAACAAATAGACTCCGTCCCGAATCCTGAACCCTTCCCTTCCCGGCGGGTTAGGCGGGCATGGACCTGAAAATAAAAGACCGCACCGCCCTGATTACCGGAGCCGCCGGAGGCATGGGAGAAGCTACCGCCCGCATTCTCCTGGATGAGGGAGTAACCGTGGTGCTCACCGACAAGAACGAAGAGGCTCTCGCTAGAACCGCCGATCGCCTGAAGGGGGGAGCGCAGCTCAGCACCGTCGTAGCCGACCTGACTACCGACGCCGGCGCGAAGCAGGTCGCCGAAGCCGCCGGCGACATCGATATTCTGGTCCACACCTGCGGCGTCACCGGGGCCAAGGGCGACCCGGTGGATGGCGTCTCCCTCGACGATTACCGGGATGCCTTCGAAACGGACTTTCTGTCCGGAGTACGGATGGCCAAAGCCTTTCTGCCGGGCATGCGGCAGCGGGGCTGGGGACGGGCCGTTTTCGTCACCTCCGAAAACGTGGCCCAGCCCTACTCCGACGAGGCGGTCTACAACGCCGCCAAGGCCGCGCTACTCACCTTCGCCAAGGCCTGCGCCCAGGAGTATGCCATCGACGGCGTGCTCGTCAATTCCGTAGCTCCGGCTTTCATCGCTACCGGCATGACCGACGGCATGATGGAGAAGCGGGCAGACAAGATCAACGACACCAAGGAAGTAGCCATCAATACCTTCCTCAACGAGCAGCGGCCCCACCTGGTCCTGCACCGGCGCGGCAAGGCGGAAGAGGTGGCCGCGGTCATCGCGTTTCTCTGCTCGGAACTGGCCAGTTTCGTGGTCGGGGCCAACTACCGCGTGGACGGCGGCTCCGTGCAATCCATCAACCTCTAGGGGCGGCGGGGGCGCGGGTGCCGGGTAATCTCCCCTTTTGAACCGTTGGTCAACGCCTGGGGTATTCCAGCCGGAGAAACAGCTACATCTGAAATTTTATACTACTATAAATATAAAGTTCCGGTTATTTACAATAGTCAATATTTAAGTCATTTATAAAGTACGGTATTTACAATATAATTTGTATCGATGGATTGATTGGTTACCACTTGTCCCTAAAATCGGGGCATTCAGAAAAAATTTGGCCTGGAATGGTAACACTGGGCAATATTTTTACGTACTTAGTATACAATAAACCAGTACAATCTCCTTTCACCGGATTGTAGTGTGTTCACGGATGTATTTTTTACCTCCGGCCTAACTCGTTTAAATAGCGTTCACACCCCCCACCCGCAGCCATAATGGTACTGGGTGATCGTTTACTGTACGTCCTGAATATGCTGTAGCCAGTGGGCTGGAGTGCGTATGCATTTCTCACAGCTTTAATTCGGACACTATGTATCGATCTGTACACTCCCCATTAATTATTCTTCGCCAGACTTTCCTGGCCTTCATCCTGACGCTGGTCTGCGGCGCCACCCTCACTGCCGCCACCCTCCCCCCCCTGATCGGTCACTGGACCTTCGAGCGTGGGGAGGAAACCCGGGACCTCCAGGGCAACTTCGCCGATCTTGATCTACACGGAGCCGTCATCGCAGACGGCCTTTTGGACGTTGGTGTCAACGCTTATGCCCACCTGAGCGGCTACACCGGCCACGCCATCGTGCAAAAGACGCTCGTGGCCTGGGTCAAGCTGGACGACCTCAACGTAACCGGGGGATCGGTGATCTCAATCGACCACACCGGCAATGACATCTTCCACGGTATTGTGTTCGGCCAGAACCATCCCGGCCAGTGGATGGCCGGTGGCAGCGCCCTGCTCACCATCGAAACTGAATATGATGCCGCCCCGGAGTCTGAAACCGGCAAACTGGTGCAGGTCGCCATCACCTACGAAAAGTCCCTCCTCACCAGCAACATTAAAATTTACCGCGATGGTATCCTGATCTCCGCTTACTCTTCGCTCGAACTCCCCTCCTTCGCGGGATCCGACCTGGAGATCCTATTCGGCCTGCGCCAGACCCTCGCCTCCGGAGGCGTGCTCTCAGGTGCTTTTGTAGATGCCAAAATCGAGGAAGCCCGGCTGTACGCCGGCGTGCTGCTGGCTGTCGATCTAAACCTGCTGAAGTGTCGCAAGGTGATTATCGACCGGGATAAGGACGGCGTCCCCGACCACAATGACAACTGCCCCGGTACCTATAATCCCGACCAGGCCGACGCCGACGGCGACGGTGCGGGCGACGTTTGCGACCCCGATGACGACAATGACGGCACGGACGACGACCAGGACTGCAACCCCTTCGACAGAACCATTGGGCTGCTGGCCCTCGACCTGTGCGACGGTATAGACAACGATTGTGACGGTATCATCGACAACAACTTCGCTCCCGTCATTCACGACGTGAACCTTTCCACCGCCACGATCAATATCGGCTTTGACGTGGACCTTAAACTCACCTTCGGCGACGACAACGATCAGGATGCCCACATCGCCAGCATCGACTGGGGCGATGGCCAGCACGATGTGCTGGTTACCGATCAATTACTGAACCTCTCCGTCGGCAAGCACAAGTACACCTCCGCCGGCAAGTTTAACATCACCGTGAAAGTGGTGGATATTTGCGGCGCGGCGATCGAAGTGGCTGCCCACACCGTCACCGTGATCGACATCGATGTCGATGCCATCTGTGACATCTCCGGTAGAGGCACCTTCCACTCCGCCCTTGAGGCCAACCTGTACGCCGGCAAGTCCGAAGGGGAAGGAAAATTCAATTTCGAGGCGGCCTATGACCAGCGTACCGGTCACTTGAACGGCTTTTTTAAACTTCGGCTCTACTTCAGCGGGGTTCACTACAACAGCACCAGCCTCGACGTGCTGGTCGTAGACGGCAAGCAGGCACGGCTGGAAGGCACCGGCACCTGGAACCGCGTCGCTGACTACCGCTTCGAGGTGACCGTAGAG
>JBGTHX010000024.1:0-3650 GCA_041746055.1 Lewinella sp.
TAGTCGTCCCTGAAAAAGCATTCATTTACGTTTCTAATTGTTGAAAACCAGCAGGTTAATATCTTTATATATTTCCCATAGCGTATTAACTTTTCGCCAGAAACCGGCCAATTAGGGCCAAAACCTTGCGAAAAATGAAAGGCTCCCTGCCCAATCAAGACCAGACGGATCTGTTCCGCAACCGTCTGACATCCATCATCAGCCTTAACCATGAGCTCTGCCGGCTAGCCGAGGAAATTGACTGGCAGTGGATCGATGGGGAGTTGGACGGCTACTATGCTCGTGAAGGTCGACCCAGTGTTCCGGTGCGGACCATGGTGGGTATGTTGTTGCTTAAACGGATGTATGACCAGAGTGATGAGTCGGTGCTGGCACGCTGGGTGGAGAATCCTTACTGGCAATACTTCACTGGGCAGACCTATTTTCAGCATCAACCGCCCTTTGATCCAACGGACTTTGTCTACTTCCGTAAGCGCATCGGGGAAGCCGGCCTGGAAAAGGTCTTGAGCTTGACGGTGCGCCTGCACTGCGGCAGTGAGGTGGAAGAGGAAGTATTGATTGACACTACCGTGCAGGAAAAGAATGTGACGTATCCCACCGATACCAAGCTGGCGCTGAAGATCATCAAGTACTGCTGGACTTACGGTGAACAGGAAGGAATCCAGTGGCGTCAGTCCTACCGCTTTGTGGTCAAGCGCCTTCGGCTGGCCACCTACAACGGCAGCCATCCCCGCCGGCGGCGGGCAGCCCGGCGGGCCCAACAGAAGTTGCGCACCATCGCCGGACGACTGGTACGCGATCTACGGCGCAAGTTGTCCGCCGAAGCGCTGGCCTACTACGGCGAGGCCCTAAACCTGTTCGAGCAAGTGCTGGCGCAACGTCGTGGGACAAAGAACAAAAGGTACAGTCTACACGAGCCGGCAGTCTGGTGCATCGCGAAGGGCAAAGTCCATAAGAAATACGAGTTCGGTTGCAAGGTATCGGTGGCGCGTACGGCCCTGTGTGGCATCATCGTCGGCATGAAAAGCTTTACCGGAAATCCCTACGACGGCGATACGCTCGCCCCCGCCCTGGAGCAGGTCCAGCGAGTGCGGGAGGATGCCGGAGGAGATCGGCCAGGCACGGCCGTAGTGGACCGGGGTTACCGGGGCCGCAAACGCATCGGCGCAACCGAAGTACTGATCCCGTCCACTGGATCCAGGGAGCAAACCCATTATGAGAAACAAAAGCAGCGCAGGCGCTTCCGGCGACGGGCGGGCATCGAACCCGTCATCGGTCACCTCAAGGATGATCACCGCATGCGGCGCAACTTTTTAAGTGGAGAGCTAGGGGATGCCGTCAACTGCCTGCTGGCCGGAGCGGCCTTCAACCTGGTCAAGCGCCTGAATCAGCTGAAAATGCTGCCGGTGATGGTCATGCTATGGGTAATCCAGGTGGTCTACACCGTCTGCAACCTCTTTTTAGAGTCTGTGAGAAGAGCTATCCGGGAAGCACAAACATATAACGATCATGCTTGGCAGACCCTGTAGGCCTGCATCAGGCTACAGCATATGTTTTTCAGGGACGACTAATTAGATAATAATGGAAGTAATTACCCAGTCGATCATAACCTGTCCAGTCTGCGGACACCGGCAGGAAGAAGAAATGCCGATTGGGATCGGCCCCCTGCCCGCCCGTGCAGCAAGACCGCAGCTGCTGTTAATTGGCCAGCACCTGCGCGCCGCCGCCGCCGCCCGGACTTCGATGGGGGAGAGGGCATCACCTGCCGCATGGCCGGGACTACCGCCACAAGCACGCCTGGTGGGCCGGGCCGGGCGACCTCTGGATCTAGAGAAAGCAAGCAATCGGCTGACAGACCACGTCTTCCCCCTGGCGGACGTGCGGAGCCAGGACAATTACATTTCGGTATCCATACCCTTCGTTCGGGGAGCCGACGGCACGGTCTGGTTTGGAACTTACGGGGCGGTGATCGGTAACAACGGCATCGGCGTGTTCCACTACGATGGGGACACCACCGACTACTTCTCCGCCGCCAGGGGGCTGTTGTCTGAAAACAGCAAGTTGACTGGCGGGTACCATTCGCCCCCGAACTCTCTAAAACACATTTTTGCCATTGGGGAGGACCTCCAGGGGAACTGTACTTTGCCCTGGACAACGAGAGTGTGGTGGAGATCAACGGGAATTCCTTCGTGCGGATCTGCTCGAGCGATGCGGTGACCAGCGGGCGGCGGAGCGACGGGTGCCGTAGAAAACCGTGGGTAGCGAGGCGGGCTTGATTCATGCACCAACGGATTTAGCGCACTCCAGTGCGGGAAAAGGCCTAGCTTACTGTTGGTAGCCCGGATATTCGCTGATGGGTTGCAAAATGGGAGAATCTATGGCACAGTCTGGTCACGCCCTGCACTGGATACTCAACCCCGCCGACCTGATGGCCCACGCAGGCATGGTTGATCAATTCTTCGCGCTGTACGTCCACCCGGACAACTTTCCCGACGAGAATGAGCGGGAGGAGCCCCGCTATATTCTACAGCGCATCCGGGAGGGGTCCGACAATCCGCACACCCACCTGATTGCCTACACCATCGACGGCAGGGTGAGGGGTGGCGCGATTTTCGAGTATTACCCCCGCAGCGCGTGCTGTATGCTCACCTACCTTTTCGTGGACAAGGCGGTACGCAACACGGGGATTGCCCGCCAAATTATCGAAACCGACCGGGAGCGGGGGATCCCGGGTCTGGTCGCCCACTTCCGGGCGCAGGGACGGCGCGTCCGCGCGGTGTTCTTCGAGACGAACAACCCCTTTCTGACCCCGGAAGGGAAGGACTCCATGGCGCCCGCCGACCGGCTCTGCGCCTTCTATAAGCTGGGCGCCAAGCGGGTAGACATCGACTACGTGCAGCCCCCGCTGGACCGGGAAAAGAAACCCGTAACCAACCTCTACCTCTGCATTTTTCCCCGGCTGAGCGGCGGCGTCTTCCTGCTACGGATCAATACCCTGCTTTGCTTTCTAGTAGAGTTCTACCACAGCCTCGAGGCCCTGAGCGGGGGTTTTCACGGTGAACTCGCAAAGGCCCAAGCCTGGACCCCCGGCACCGCGCCCGGTTTCGCTACGGTGGAAATTGAACGGATGTACCAAAGCCTCATGCGCAACGACTACGCCGCTTCAGGGGTATTTACCTGAAGCAGCTGCCCCGGCTGGAAGCGCCCCAGCTGTTGTTCGGACGGGCTTCCGTTTGCCTGGAGATTCTGGTGGATGAATCCTACTACCGGGCGGGAGTGCGGCAGGGGGATTCGGCGGCCTACCTGCCGTTGCCGGGGGCATTCGGGGAGGTCGATCCGCTGTCGGCCCACCAGCAGAACGACCGCTTTTGCGTCATTACCCACTCCTTCGAGACCGACCTGCTGTCGTACGCCTACCAGTCCGCACCGCCCTTCTATACCCGGTGCTTCAATTTCCCGGGCTTTCGGGAGGTGTTGGTCCGGTTCCCGCAGACCCTTCCCTTCGTGTCCGAGGGGAGGCAGGAAATGCTTTACGTGTTAGCGGACGGAGAGAAGCAGCGGCACGCCACGGTAAAAACGGTGGCCCGGCGCGCGCGCGCCGGCGAAATCAATAATCCGGTGGGGTCGGAGATACGCCTGAAGGTATTCTT
>JBGTHX010000025.1:0-10851 GCA_041746055.1 Lewinella sp.
CGGTTCCGTGCGCCTCCACCTGAAGGTGAAGGAGGAACGGGAGGATGTCCAGACCGTCCGCCTCACCATCATCGATACCGGCATTGGCATGGACGCGGCCTACCTCGACCAGCTCTTCGCCAAGTTCAGCCAGGCGGAAAAGTCCATTTCCCGGCGCTTCGGCGGTACGGGGCTCGGTATGTCGATCACCAAGGAGATCCTGAAACTGATGGGCGGCACCATCTCGGTGACCAGCGAAGAGGGACGGGGCACGAAATTCGTCATCGACGTGGACCTCGCCCGCGGGGATCTCGAAGGGATCGCCGGTCCCAGCCCCACCAACCAGGACCAGTTGCGCGGTGCCCACCTGCTGCTGGTGGAGGACAACGTAATGAACCGCTTCATCGCCCGCAAGAGCCTGGCGCATTTCGGCTGTACCGTGGACGAGGTCGAGAACGGACGCGTCGCCCTCGAGCGGTTGCGGGAGCGCCCCTACGACCTCATACTAATGGACATTCAAATGCCCGAACTGGACGGCATCGAGACCACCAAGGTCATCCGCAACGAGCTTAACCTGACTCTGCCGATCGTGGCCCTCACCGCCAATGCCTTCAAACAGGATATCGACGGCTACCTCGCGATCGGCATGAACGACTACGTCACGAAGCCCTTCGAGGAGAACCGCCTGTTCGAGGTGATCGTAGGGCAGCTTGCGGACCGTCCGGAACCGCAGCTCCCGCCGGTTGACGACAGCTATGACCTGACCCAGTTGCGTGAGCTCAGCCACGGTGACCGCTCCTTCATCGAGCAAATGGTCGGCCTGTTCGTGGCCCACACCCCCGAGGGACTGCGGGAGATCGAGCAGGCCCTGGCCGCCGGGGACTACCCCGCCCTCGCCCGGGCCGCCCACCGCCTGAAGCCCAGCATACAGAGCATGGGCATCCACCAGATGGACGGCGTCGCCAAGGAGATCGAGTTGGGCGCCAAGGCGCCCAGCGTGAATGTGCAGGTGCTCACCACCCGCGTCCACCTGCTCACGCGCACCCTCGACCGGGTAATGGAGAAACTGCAGCGGGAGCACGCCTAGGCCTCTGCCCCGACGAGCGAAAGCCGCGACCCGAAGGGCGCGACCACTTTAGAAGAACAAGAAATACTGTACTTCCAGGCTACTATTACATTCCCGCCTTAGGGGCGGACTACCAGGCGGGTAGCCTGGTTTCCTACTACTACTACATACATACCGGGCTGGAGGCCCGTGGGGACCTGAAAGGCGCCGGCGGCGTCCAGGTTAGCATTAGTTATGGGGCGACCGGCGAGGTCCACTACCCGGACGGTGGTGCCGGCCGGATTGTCGAGCGATAGGCGTACCCGGCCGCCTACGGTGGCGGGGTTGGGGCTGACGGTCAGCGAGGCCCGGGTGGCGCCACCGGCGGTTTCGATCTGGCGGATGCCCAGTACGGTGCGGGTACCGTCGAGGTCTACCTGCTCGAGACGGTAGTAATTGAGGCCCGGCGCGGCGGCGGCGTCGAAGTAGTGGTAGGTGCTGAGGCCCTCGGTGCTGCCGGAGCCGGGGAGGCGGGTGATTTCTTCGAAGTCGACCCCGTTGCTGCTGCGGAGCAGGGCAAAGTAGTCGTTGTCGGTTTCCAGTTCGGTCTCCCAGCCGAGCTCCACGCCGCGGCGGACGGCTTCTCCATCGAAGGAAAGCAGGGTGACGGGCAGGAAAGACGAGAAGGAAGCGGCGATGCTGGGGGCGACAAGGGTACAGGTATCGTCGCAGGCGTTGAGGAGTTTGTTCAGCGTCTGGGTGCTCGTGAACTTGGTGGCATTGGTCAGGGCGTAGCTGAACTGCTCTCCGGTGGCGGAATCGATGATGTTGATATTGGCCCCCATCTGAACGTTGAACTGCGTCTTGCGATCACAGAGCGTGGATCCGTGGAAGGTAGGGGCGGCGTTTTTGCCCACCATCACTTTGATACCGCGCAGGTCCGTGAAGGTGGCAAGGTTTACTTCGTCCACGTTATCGGAGATGGTGAGGCTACAGATATTCTCGGGAGTGGCACAGCCGGCGGAATACTCGATCTCACCTCCAACGCGCTCGATCCGGCAGTCACATTCCTGGCCCGATGCTACGGTAGAAACCAGGAGGAACACGAGAGAAAGGAGTACTTGGGTGGGGTGGAAATTCGTCATTATAAGGCTTTTGATTTGTCCGACAGCAAATCGACAAATCGTTCTAGAGAGATGCCAGCCTAACGGCAAATGCAATGCCAGTTTATACCATAATTGATAGTCAGTGCGTTGTATATTTACACATTTTATATGTATTCCATGCGCTGGATTCGGTTCCATATTATGGAATGCATAATGTGTGGATCCCGTCGCTGTGACGGGGTCGGGCCCCTTATTTTACGCGACCACCGCGGCCACGTTGCCGCTTCGCCTGAAGTCCATGAAACAAGCCTTACCCTCCTGTTGCCTGATCCTCGTGTTGCTGTATGCTACCGGCTGCGCGTCCATTGTCAGCAAAAACACTTATCCCATCACGATCAGCAGCACGCCCTCTGACGTGGACATCACGATCACCGACCGCAGGGGGCGTGACATCTACCACGGCACCACCCCCGCGAGCCTCACCCTGAAATCCGGGGACGGCTTCTTTCAAAAGGCGGACTACCTGGTGGGCTTCGAGAAGGCGGGCTACGACCGCCGCATCGTGCCGATTCACTTCAAGCTGGACGGCTGGTACTTCGGCAACATCCTCTTCGGCGGACTGATCGGCCTGCTGATCGTCGACCCCGCTACGGGGGCGATGTATAAGCTGGACACCGAGTTCGTGAATGAAACCCTTACCCCGTCGGTTTCCGCCACCGACCCGCGGGAGGAACTGAATATCTACGCAGTCGGCGAGATTCCGGTAGAGTGGAGGGATCACCTCGTCTCCATCGGCGAGTAGGCGGCACGCCCCCGATAATTTCGGGCGGCTTTCGAACTCCGGGGTGCCCTCCGGCGGTATGGTGGATATGGAAGACCGCAGCCTACAGGAATTTGAAAACGACCTCATCGAACTCACCGACGAAGACCTGGTCGATCGCTACAACGACGATGCGATCACCGAGGCCTGGAAGGAAGCCTCTACCGGCTACACCGACGTCATGTTCCGGGAATTCCAGCGCCGAGACCTGGACATCACCGCGATCACGGACGGCGATTCGCTGGTCTTCAATGGTCCCGTAGTACTGGACGATGGTGTGGTAAAGCTGATGCGGGACGCCTGATCAATTTAAAACTTCACATGTGAAGTTTTAAATTTACTCCTCCCGTTCCTCCACCTCCTCGGCCATCTGCCGTTCCAGGATCTCGCTGTAGTAGCCCCCGTTGGCGAGCAGTTCCTCGTGGGTGCCTACCTCGGCGACGCGGCCGCGCTCGAGCACGATGATCTTATCGAAAGTCAGGTGGCCGTAGATGCGGTGGGTAATGATGATGGAGGTCTTTTCTTGCAGGGCCTGGTTGAAGTAGCCCAGGATCTGCTGCTCGGTGTTGGTATCGACGGCACTGAGGCTGTCGTCGAGGATCACGATATCCGGCCGCTTGATGAGCGCGCGGGCGATGGAGACCCGCTGCTTCTGGCCGCCCGAAAGGGTGACGCCCCGCTCCCCGACCAGGGTGTCGAAACCGAGGGTGAGCCCCTCGATGTCCTTGTATACCGCGGCGTATTTGGCGAACTGCTCGATCTCCTCCTGCGAGGGGGAGTGGTCCGCGCCGAAGGCGATATTGGCCTTGATGGTGTCGGAGAACAGGAACACGTCCTGCGGCACGTAGCCGATCTTGCGGCGGAGGTTCGCCAGTCCCATTTCACGGATGTCCTGTCCGTCAATCAGGATGCGGCCGCTGGTGACGTCGTACATGCGCAGCAGCAGGTCGGCGACCGAGGTCTTGCCCGATCCCGTCCGCCCGATGATCGCCAGTTTCTCGCCGGCTTTCAGCGTGAAGCTCAGTTTGTCGATGGCCTTGATGCCGGTATCGGGGTAGACGAAGGTGACGTTGTCGAAGGTGATATCGCCCTTGATGGCGCCGCGGTACCCCGGGTCGGGATCGGTGATGGTGGTCTTGGTATCCAGGAACTCGTTGATCCGCTTCTGGCTGGCGGCAGCCTGCTGCACGATGCTGGCGATCCAGCCGATGGCCGTCACCGGCCAGGTGAGCATATTCACGTAGATCACGAACTCGGCGATGTTACCGGCGGAGATCTCCCCGGCCACTACCTGTAGTCCGCCTACGTAAACGGTCAGCACGGTAGCCGCCCCCACCATGAACACCATGAGGGGGAAGAACCAGGCGTCCACCTTCGCGAGGTTGACGCTCATGTCCTTATACACATCGCTCTGTTTTTCGAAGTACTGCACCTGCTGCCGCTCCCGCACGTAGCTCTTCACTACCCGGATGCCGGAGAATACCTCCTGGGCGATGCTCGTGAGTTTGGACAGCTGCTGCTGGATCAGCGTCGAGCGGGTATGGATGATGTTGCTGACGTAATAGATGCTCACCGCCAGCATACTCGCGATCACGAAGATGATGGTGGAGATGAGGTTGGCACAGTACATCACGGCCGGCCCCAGGTACATGCGCACCTTATTGACGTCCTCCGTGATGCGGTTCATCAGGTCCCCGGTATTGTTCCGCTTGTAGAATTCGAGGCTGAGGTCTTCGTAGTGGTTGAAGATCACTTCCCGCAGGTCATACTCGATCAGGCGCGACATCACGATGATCGTCTGCCGTGTCAGGTACAGAAAGAAGCCCATCACCAGCGCGAGGAAGAGTACCAGCCCCGCGAAGAGCATCAGGGTGTGGCTCAGGATACCGAAAAATTCCCCCTGCACCTCGAAGCCGTCGTAAATCCCGTAGGTGTTGATGTAGTCGATCACCAGGTCCAGCGCCTCCCGGATCACCTGCGGTTGCAGCACCTGGAAATAGTTGGAGATGCAGATGAAGATGATCCCCAGCGCGAGGCGCCAGCGGTACTTCCAGAAAAATCGGTTGAGGAACTTTAATTCGCGCAAAGGGCCGGGGTTCGGAGATCGGGAGTTGGAACGTTTGGTGGGGTGGATAGTTGGGGTTCGGGTTGCGGGTTGCCCGTGTTGCTGATGCGGGTATCGGGTGTCGGGTTCCTCCTATAAACCCTGGCAGGCCTGTTGCAGCCACCGTAGGTCTTCGCCGGTCAATAGGGGTGATACCCGGTCCAGGACTTGGCCGTGGTAGTCGTTGAGCCAGTCGCGCTGGGCGGCGGTGAGCAGCATCGGGTCGATGAGCCTGCGGTCGATGGGGAACAGGGTGATGGTCTCGAAGTAGAGCCAGTCCGGATTTTCCGATTCGCGTACCACGACCAGGTTCTCGGTACGGATGCCATACTCGCCGGTGCGGTAGTAGCCGGGCTCGTTGCTGAGTACCATGCCCGGCTCCAGGGCGTGCTGGGCGGCTGGGGAGCGCGGATTGGGACTGATGCCCGCCGGTCCCTCGTGCACGTTCAGGAAGAAGCCGACGCCGTGGCCGGTGCCGTGGCCGTAGTTCAGCTCGTCGGACCACAGCGGCCGCCGCGCCAGAATATCCAGTTGCACCCCGCTCGTACCGGTCGGAAAGCGGGCCGTCGCCAGATCGATGTGACCCTGTAGCACGAGGGTGAAGTGCCGCCGCTGCTGTTCGGTGGGTTCGCCGAGCGCGAAGGTGCGGGTGATGTCGGTGGTGCCGTTCTGGTACTGTCCGCCGCTGTCGAGCAGCAGGATGCCCTCCGGCCGGAGGGTGGCGGCCTTTTCGGGACTGGCGTGATAGTGCACGATTGCCCCGTTGCCGTTGTAGCCGACGATGGGATTGAAGCTTTCGCTCACATAGTTGGCGTACGCCGCCCGGAATCCGGCCAGCTTTTCCCCCACCTCGTACTCGGTGACGCCCCGGGCTACGGCCCCATCGAGCCAGCGGCGCAGTTTCAGCAGCGCCACGGCGTCATGGGCCATCACCTCCCGCAGGTGACCGAGGGCCACGTCGTTCTTGCGGGCCTTCCAGCGGGGGACGGGGCTCTCTACGCCCGCCGCCTCGGTGCCCCCGGCCGCGGTGGCCAGGAAGACCGAGGTGGTGCCGGGGTCGAAACCGATGTCCGCATCCCGGGCATTCAGGTGCCGCAGGTGGGCGGCGGCCTCGCGGTATGGGTGGATCTGTAGCTCGGGCAGCTTGTCCGTCCAGGCTGACAGCGCGTCCGTCTGCTCCGCGAAGAGGGCGTGATCGCCGCGCCGCGCCGCTACGAAGTAACCGACCATGAGGGGGTTGAAGTCGATGTCGGTGCCCCGCAGGTTGAGCAGCCAGGCGAGCTCGTCCAGTGAAGAAATCAGGTAGTAATCGAGCTGCTGCTCCTTCATCCAGTCGAGCAATTGTTGCAGGCGGTCTTCCCACCTCTCCCCGCTGAAGTCGGCCAGGTGCTCGCTCACGGGTCGGTTGGGCAGGTCGGGGCGGTCCTTCCACACGAGTCCGATGAGGTCCTGGTCGGTCTTCAGGTGCAGCTCGTGGGCTTCCAGTTTCTTCCGCAGCCGGTCTGCGGCCCGGGCGCTGAATACCCTTCCGTCTACCCCGACGGTCTGTCCGTGCAGCAGGTGCTCCGTGAGCCACTCCGCGTACTCGGGGGTGTGGGGCGTTTTCAGCTTCATGAGGTGGATGTCGGTGCCTTCGAGTTCCTCCTCCGCCTGCAGGAAGTAGCGGCTGTCGGTCCAGAGCCGCGCCTCGTGCAGGGTCACCACCAGGGTGCCCGTGGAGCCGGTGAAGCCGCTCAGCCACTCCCGGGAAGCCCAGCGGGGGGCGGGGTATTCACTCTGGTGCGGATCGGTGCTCGGGACTACGTAGGCGTCGAGCTGGTACTCCAGCATTTGCTGCCGGAGCGCGTTGAGTTTTTCGGGCGCGGTCATGCGGCAATATACCGCCATCGGGCGGGGGCGCAGGTGCCGGGGCTGATCGCGAGCCGAGTCCGTAGCTTTGCCCCATGTTCGACCTGCGCCCCCTGCTCCGCGATCTCGACCGGCCGCTGGAATCCTACCGCACGCCGGAAGGAGTGTACAATCTCTTGCCCGCCAGTGTCACCCCGGGCGACCACGTCGAGCACTACCACCGCGACGCGCTGGAATTCGACTACTTCAACCTCCCTTCCGATGCCGCGACCAACCACGAAAGTGAGCGCCTGCACCAGGCCATCCTCCAACACGTGCCCGCAGAAGCCCGCACCATCCTGGACGTCGGCTGCGGCAACGGCTGGGTAGCCCGGGAGCTCCTCCCGAGCAAGGGGGCCGTCATCAGTTTCGACCTGGCCCTGCAGAACGCGGCCGGGGCCCTCGAGCGCTACCCCGCCCCCAATCATGTCGCGGTGGTGGGCGACGCTTTCGACCTTCCCTTCCGCGACGGCTCGCTGGACGCCATCGTCTCCTCCGAGGTCATGGAGCACGTGCCCGACGTACCGCTGTACCTCGCCAACCTCATCCGGGTCGTAAAGCCGGGTGGTACCATCGTGATCTCCACGCCCTACGACGAGCGGATCCAGTACTCCCTCTGCATCCACTGCAACCGCCCCACCCCGCTCCACGCCCACCTCCACCGCTTCAACGAGCGGCTGGTCACCTCCCTCCTGGATCCCTTCCCGGGCATCACCTTCCAATTGGAGAAGCTGTCAAATAAGGCGCTGCTCTATCTCCGCACCCACCGCTTCCTCTCTCCCCTCCCCTTCCCCGCCTGGCGCGCGTTGGACCGGCTGGCTAACGGCGTGGTGAAGAAGCCGGGGCGGCTGTTGATCGTGGTAGTTAAAAGTCAGGGAGTGGATTAGTGAATGGGCTCCCCTGGATCGTGACCTCCGGTCGCGTACCCTGGCTCGTGACCTCCGGTCGCTGACCCGACCAGGAGGTCGGGATCCATAGCCGACCCGCATGGATCGTGACCTCCGGTCGCGCACCCTGGTTCGTAACCTCGGGTCGCTGACCCGACCAGGAGGTCGGGATCCATAGCCGACCAGGAGGTCGGGATCCAGGGTCGGGATCCAAACCCTACATCACCCACCAGTAGGCCACGAACAGAGCCGCCAGATAAGCCAGGTAGAGGCGAAGGTCCGCATACGCGCGCCAGGGGGTACCCGTGCGGTAGCGTAGGTAGAGCACCAGGCATAATTCGTGGAAGTAGCTGGCAATGACCGTGGCCCAGATGATCCCGAGCAGTCCGTAGCGGGGAGCGAGCAATAAGGACAGCGCCACGTTGACGGCCAGCTCCAGCAGGCCAAGAAGGTAGATGCGATTGGTTTGCTTGAGGGCGGTGAGGACGGTCATGGCGAAGACGAGGCGGCAGCCTACCACCAGCAGGTAGGTACGGAATACGGGGAGGCTATCGGCAAAGAGGGGGGTAAAGACGCGCGTCCACCACCAGTCGGCAGTCAGCATCATGGCCAGACTGAGAGCGAAGATGAGGTGGAACAGACGGCGGGATTGTCCGCGCAACAGGTCGAGGCCATTTTCCGTGTCGCGGCCGATGAGGGGGATCGCTACGACCGTCATACCACTGATGAGGGCCGGAAGGAGGGGCAGCTCCCGCACCCCGTAGCGGAATACGGCGAAAACCTCCGCGTCGCCGCCCGACCAGAAGTTGACGATCCAGGGATCGACCGCACTCACCAGGGCCGCCACGGAGGCGTAGGCAACGAGCGGACGGCTGTGGCTCAGCCACTCCCGCACATCCCCGCGGTAGGCCACCGCCCCCTCCCCTCCCCCGCCGGGCGGAGGGCTGCCGAGCGTCCACAGCCCGACCAGAAGGACCTTGGCACCCGCGAACCCCGCCAGGAAACCGAGTGCTTCCCCAAGGCCGTATCCCAGGTAGATGGGCAGCAATAGCGAGACCAGCAGGCCCAGGGCATTCAGCACGGCGTAGACCGTCAGGAGGCGAACCCGACCCAGCACGATCAGCGCCTGCTCGAAGCAGTAGGATGGCCAGCGCGCCAGCAACAGCACGAAGAAGAGGGGCCAGCCCGGCGGTGCCCCGTCAATCTGGAGCAGTACGAAGAGCGGCGCGTGCAGGGCTGCGGCGGCGAGGAGCACTCCGGCGGAGAGGAGGGTGGTCACCAGCACGGCCCGGCGGCTGAATACGAAGGCGTGAAAATCATCGAGCCGGCCGACGCGCACGAGGAAACCCTGGAGCAGACCGGTGGTCCACCCGAAGCCGAGCACGTAGCCCAGGAAGAGCAGGGTTTCCCACTCCCCGATGGCCGCGCGGGACAGTCCCAGGCGGGGCAACAGCAGGGCGATCAGGATGTAGGCGCCCTGCCGGGTAGCCTGGTTGAACTGCCCGGCCCGAACGAGTACGCTAGAGGTCAACCGTATGGTGGGTGAAGGTCATGCCGTAGTCCTCCATCTCCTTGAGTACGGGCTCGTAGACCTCCCGCATGGTGGGGATGTGGACGCCGGTGGCGTGGATTTTGCCCTCCGTCATGAGCCGCACGAAGATGCCAAGGGGCAGGCCCACCAGGCGCGACATGGCGGTATCCTGGGCATTTTCGCCCTTCATGACGAGGTTAGAAACGTCGCGCTTCAGCTCACCGTCAAGGCGGTAGTCGATCTGGTGTTGCATGACGATGAGGTCCTTATCATCGGGTTCCAGTCTCCACTTATCGAGCAGCAGGTTCTCGAGGATGAGGGCGGGCGTGGCGCCGCGGAGGCGGATGCGCTTTTTGCGGAACAGGCCGAGCCAGGCCAGGCGCTTCATGACCTCACCCTTGGGTTCGAGCTTGAGCATGCCCGCGATGCGGTCCTTCACGGAGCCGGGACCGCTGGGTGCCAGGGCTTCCATGAGTTCGTGGTAGGTGAGGTTCTCGCTGTCGAGGATGGGGAAATCACCGTCGGTCATGCCGATGCGGACCAGGGCGTTCCAGGCCGCGCAGTAGCCGGGATAGCGGAGGGTGCCGCGCAGGATGGTGGGGATGTCTTCGAGGCCGTACTGCTTGCGGTACAGCAGGCTATCGCGGTTGGCGTAGGCTTGCAATCCGCCGACGCCGGGCACCTCCACGTTCCAGGTGTGGCCGAAGAGGCGGTAGTAGGGCAGGTACTTAAGCTTGCCCTCTTCCAGGTACTGTGCGGTGCCCTGTCCGGCGAGAACCACGTTCCGGGGGTTCCAGGTGAATTTGTAGCCCCAGGGGTTGTTGTTGCTTTCGGGGGAGATGAGTCCGCCGGTGAACGACCGGAAGGCCGTCACGGTGCCGCCCTTCGCGCGGATGGCGTTGATGCGCTGCATGGCGGACATGTGGTCGATGCCGGGATCGAGCCCCATCTCGCCCATGAATATCAGCTCCCGGTTGCGGGCCTCGTCGCCCAGCCGGTACAGTTCCTGGCTGACGTAGCTGGCCGTGACCAGGTGCTTTTTGAGGCGGATGCAGTCCTGGGCCACCTCGATGTGGAGGTGGGCCGGCAGCAGGGAAACAACAATATCGGACCGGCCGATGAGTTCGCGGCGGTCGTTGGTCTTGGTCACGTCCAGCCAGGCGGTGGTGCCCCGCGGGTGGTTGCGCACCTTGGCGGCCGCGGCGGTGGGATCGGCATCGGCTACCGTTACATTCCAGCCGAGGGCTTCGCTTTTGTCGAGTGCGTAGTTTATAAGGGCGCTGGAAGAGCGGCCGGCGCCTATGATCAGGATTCTGGAGGACATGGGGTAAAAGTACAATAGTACGGTAGTACAGTAGTCGGTGGGACTGAGGATATTGGTGGCGGACCAATTCCGATATGTCATTAGGGCGAAGTAAATCTGCTTGTAAGTCTAGCGGTTTGGTCCAATCGGTAGGATGGCTGATGAAGTGCTGCACTCTCCGTCTTTAAA
>JBGTHX010000026.1:0-17331 GCA_041746055.1 Lewinella sp.
GTCCGCGGTGCCTACATGAACAAGGAGGCAAAGCACGCCGAGCGTACCGGAAAGCCCACCCCCATCCAGCCCGATCTGGCTTCCACTCACCGCGACTTCAATGCCGCGGCCGATTACTGCCTGGAGCACCGCGACGAGATCACCTACTGCGTAGCCAGCCACAACGAAGAGAGCGTGGTGCGTCACCTGTCGGAGATGCAGCGGCTAGGCATCCCCCGCAACCATCCCAGCATCCGGTTCAGTCAGCTACTGGGGATGAGCGATAACCTGACCTTTAATCTCGCCGAAGGTGGGTACAACGTCAGTAAGTACATGGTGTACGGCCCGGTAAAGGAGGTGCTGCCTTACCTCGTACGGAGGGCACAGGAGAATACCTCCGTCACCGGAGAGGCCGGTCGTGAGTTACAGATGCTACAGGAAGAGGTGAACCGCCGGGGGCTGTAGTCCGGTGGATTAGCGCGTCCGTCCGCCGTAGTCACGCCCCATCATCTCCCACACGGTAATGAACAGGGCCGCTACGACCGGTCCGATCACGAAGCCGCTCAAACCGAACATGGCAATGCCGCCCAGGGTGGAAATAAGCACTACGTAGTCGGGCATCTCGGTGTCCCGCCCGACCAGCAGGGGACGGAGCAGGTTGTCGACCAGTCCGATGATGAGGGTACCTACCACTACGATGATGATGCCGGCCACGACGTTGCCCTGGATAAACATGATGATGGCCGCCGGTACCCAGACGATGGCGCTGCCACCCACCGGGAGGAGAGCCAGCAGCATCATGGCGACGGCCCACAGCAGGGCCGCGGGGATGCCCAGGAGTGCGAATAGCAGGCCGCCGATGGCGCCCTGCACGAAGGCAACGATCAGCGTGCCCTTGAGGGTAGCACGCGCTACCTGGGCGAAGCGGCGGAACAGCACCCGTTCGCGCACGTCGCCGAGCGGGATGGTCTTGACCAGCGCCCGCTGGATGGCCCAGCCGTCCACCAGGAAGAAGTACAGCAGGTAGATCACCAGCGTGAACTGGATGACCGTATTGAGCAGACTGCCGCCGAATCCGATGGCCCAGTTGGCCACCAGTTGTCCGGCTTCGCTGACGGTCTGGGTCAGGCGCTGCCGGATATCACCGATGCTGACGCCAAAGTCGCTGAGGGCATCGGCGACGCGGGGCAGTCGGGTATCGATGTAGTCGAGTACTATATTGGGGTTGATGTCTCCCGATTCGATGCTGCCGTAGAGTGAGATGGCCTGATTCACCAGGGCGATACCCAAAAGGGCGAAGGGAACGATCACGAACAGCACCACCAGGATGGTGGTCAGCGCGGCCGCCAGGGAATCATGGCCACGAAACTGTATCCGCAGGCGCCGGAAGACGCCGAAAAAGATGATGGCCAGGACGGCCCCCCAGAAGACGGTAAGCAGGAAGGGGCCGATGAGCCCGAAGAACGCGATCGTGACCAGGGCCACGACGATAAAGAACAGGTTACGTTTGACACCCCGCAGGGTAGCCGGGTCTCTTTCAATTGCCATAGTGTTGCTGGATTATCGCGGAAATACTTCAGTCCGCGTCCCGCCCATAGTACCTTCCCGTAGCTCAGGTGTTCGGTCGGGCCACGTTGCGGCCGTACAAATCATCTTGTCCCCGTGGGAATAAAGGCGGGACCGGACACGAGCCCGGTTCCTTTTGCGTTAGAACCCATGTTTAGCCTGCCTCCGACTATGCCCAAGACGTTACCTCGTTTACTCCTGTTCAGCTGCTGTTCCTTATTCTGCCTGGGCCTCACCGCCCAGAAATACAGCAACGAATTCCTCAGTTTTGGCGTGGGCGCCCGTGCCCAGGGGATGGGTACCGCCGTGGTGGCCAGCCAGCAGGACGTCTTCTCCACCGCCTGGAATCCCGCAGGACTGGCGGCCCTGCCCGCCGGTAGCGGACTGGAGCTCGGGGCCATGCACGCCGAGTGGTTCGGTGGGGTAGGGAACTTTGACTACCTCGGCATGACCCTGCCACTCTCCACCCAGAATCAGCGCCTCGGGATCAGCCTGATCCGCTTTGGTATAGATCAGATCCCCAATACGCTGTCGCTCTACGAGGCCGACGGCACCATCAATTACGACAATATCACGGAGTTCTCCGCCGCGGACTACGCCTTCCTGGGCACCTACGCGCGGGCCTTTCCCCGTCCGAAGGGCATCATCCGGGTAGGGGGTAATGTGAAGGTCATCCACCGCAGCATCGGCACCTTTGCTACCAGCTGGGGCTTCGGCCTTGACCTCGGGGCTCAGCTGGAGCGGAAGGACTGGACGCTGGCCCTCCTGGCGCGGGACGTGACCACCACCTTTAACGCCTGGAGCTTCTCCTTCACCGAGGCCGAACGCGAGCAACTCGAGCTGACCAACAATCTCGTGCCGATCAACAGCGTGGAGATCACCAATCCTACAGCCATCCTCGCCGTGGCCCGGGCGTTCCGTCTGGCCGAGCGGGTAGGGATAACCGCCGAACTGGACCTCATCGCCACCACCGACGGAAAGCGCAACACCCTCATCAGCGCTGACCCGGTGAGCCTGGACCCGGCCTTCGGCATCGAGGCGGATTACGGCGAATTCGTGTTTCTGCGCGCCGGCGTGAGCCAGTTGCAGCGGATCCGCGACTTCGGAGATACGGAGGCCATTAACTCACGTCCCTCACTCGGACTGGGCCTTAAGGTGGGGCAGCTGCACGTCGACTACGCCTACACCGACCTCGGCGACAATTCCGGGCGGGCGACCTCCAGCCACAACGTTAGTCTGCGGCTGGGCATCCGTCCGAAGGGGGAGCAGTAAATGAGAACGGCACGACCCCCGGATGGGAGACGTGCCGTGCGGAGGGTGGAAGACCGGGTTCGAACCGGCGACCTCTGGAATCACAATCCAGCGCTCTAACCAACTGAGCTACAACCACCAGGTTAGGATGCTTCCTACGAAAGCGTCGCAAAGGTATAAAGTTCCGACTTATTCGGAAAGTTCCCGTCCAAATTTATTGAGCGCGCGGGCCATCTGCTCCTGCAATTCCCGCGCTGCCGCGCGGGGATCTTCGGCGTAGATAATCCCGCGGCTGCTGTTGACGAGCAGACCGCACTCCCGGGTCATGCCGTGGCGGCACACTTCGTCCAGGTCCCCCCCTTGGGCACCGATTCCCGGTACCAGGTAGAAGTGGTCGGGGGTGACGGAACGCAGCTCGGCAAAGCGGTCCGCCTGGGTGGCCCCGCACACGAACATCAGCTGGTCGGGGGTGCCCCAGTGCGCGGCCCGTTCCATCACCTTGAGGTAAAGGGGCTGTCCATCCTCCTGGGGGGTGTGCTGAAAGTCGGCACTCCCCGCATTACTGGTGAGCGCGAGCAGTATGGTCCACTTGCCCTTCGATTCGAGGAAAGGTTCAACCGAATCCGCGCCCATATAGGGAGCTACGGTGATGGCGTCCGCCTCGAGGGTGTCGAAGGCAAATTTGGCGTAATAGCGGCTGGTGTTGCCAATGTCGCCCCGCTTGGCGTCGGCAATCACGAAGTGATCCTTGCCGATGTAGGCGATCGTGTCCCGGAGAATAGACATGCCGTCCAGGCCCAGGGCTTCGTAAAAGGCGGTATTTGGTTTGTAGGCTACGCAGTGGGCGCGGGTCGCGTCGATGATGTCGCGGTTGAACTGCAGGACGTTCCCCGCGTAGCGGTCGGGGAGGCGGGGGGGGTCCGGATCGAGCCCCACGCAGAGGAATGATTGCTTCGCATAGATCGTATCGATCAGTTCCTGCCGGGTCATGTTGCGGTTTTAATTCGCCGGCAAAGGTAGGGAACTACTTCACGAAGGACAGGTCGAGCGGCTGGAAGGAAGGCTCCATGCGCCGGAAGGGGTGGTGGGCCTGGATGCGGAAGCGGAGGCATACATCCGGGTACACGGAATCAACCAACTCCTCGTACAGGGAAGGTGCCACGTTGAGGTAGGCGATGGTGGCCGGTCCGCTGCGGTAAGTCAGATAAAGAACTTGCTGGTCGTAGTCGTAGCCGGCGTGGGTTATTATCTCGCTGGCTTGGCGAAAATCGTGGTGTTGCATGATCGGTAGATTAGGTGTTAATAGTAAACTCCCCGGGGAGCCACCTCGTTCATCTAAACTACCAAATTCAGAACAATATATCGCGACGATTGTGAATTTGCGGCTCGATTTAGTTAAAAAGAGTCTCGCACTACACAATTGATTGTACCTACCTCAAAAGCGCGGACAGAAGACCCGACCGCGATAGTCCGCCGCGCGGGTGTAAATGATGCTGATCTCGTAGCCACCGCGGGCGTTGGTGGGTTGGGCGAGGGGGCCGCTCTGGAGGTCATAGCTAAGGCCGAGGAGCAGGTCCTCCCACTCCAGTCCGACGGCCACCGTGGCCGCGTTCAGCGGGGCACCGGGCAGGGAGGCATTGGCCAACTGGGCGAACAGCCCGAACCGCAGGGCGATCTCCCTCCATTCCCGCTCACTGTACCGGAAGCTGCCTCCCACCTGGGCGTTGGTGCTGGGTCCCTGCCGCATGACCCGTACCCGCGGGAGAACACTCATATAGCCGGGGCCGAGGGGTAATTCTCCGCCGGCGTAGAATACGTAGCGCCGGTCTAGTGGATCGGTGAGGCCGGGCAGCAACGACAGATCCGGCGTATTCAGGTGGTAGGCGGCCACACCCGCATACGCTCCGCGGCGGTCGCCGAAGGAACCGAACCACAGGATCCCGGCGTTCACGTCCGCGTACATCCGCTGGGTACCCACCGGCATCGGCTCCCCGGAGGGCAGGCTTCGGTCGACGTAAGCCGAGCGGGAGGCGGCATCCACGAAGTACTGCTCGGAGAACCACATCTTGTTGAAGTCCAGCCCCCGCTGCCCGAAACCGGCCTGTACGCCGGCACTCAAAAATTGTCCGCTGCCGCGGGCGCGTCCCAGATCCCCCAGCCGTTGCTGGTAGGACACGCTGATCAGTCCCTGGCTACGTACGTACTGGCTGCTGCCGGCCCGGTCGTGCTGCAATTGCAACCCCAGCCCGTAATAGTTGTGGCGGCCCACCTGTCCGCGCCATTCCGCGCCGGCTAGTACACTGTTGTAAGATTCTTCTTTCCCCAGTCCGGTGAAGCGCTCCTGGTAGTCGGCCGTCAGGCGCAGCTCTCCTTCCATCACCCCGGTAAGGGCAGGGTTGGTCAGCATCGGTGTAGCGGCGAGGTGGTGGAAACTGGCATCCTGGGCGTACCCCGCCACCGGCAGCAGCCACAGTAGGCTGAGCCACAGCACCGATTGCACACCAAGCAGGGGGTCGAGTTTCCTCATATCAGCGGATCAGGGTGGTTTGGCCGGAGCGTGTTTCCTGACTGCCGTCCGGGTACTCCACCAGCAGTTTGTAGAGGTAGACGCCTCCATTGAGGGCCCGCCCCCGGCTGTCGTTACCGTCCCATCCGGCGGTTTCGTCGTTCACCTCAAAGTCTCCGGTCTCGAATAATAAGCCCCCCCACCGGTCAAATACGTTGAAGGCGCGGACGCGGGTGCCGGGGTGACCATGCACGAGCAGGCGGTCGTTGTGTCCGTCACCGTTGGGCGTGAAGCCGGTCGGCACGGCTACCTCCCTGATCTTCGGTACGAAGATCCGGATGTCATCCGCGGCACTGCAGCCCAGGGTATCGTACACTAACAGGAAGTAGTCGGTTTCGTAGATCGGGGTGGCGACCGGATCGGGACAGTCGGAACAGCTCAAAGACTCCGGGTCGGTCGAACCCCACTGGTAGTCCAGTTCCCCGCGCGCGCCGGTCACCGTGGTGGATAGAATGATACTATCTCCGAACGGCAGGGTCTGGTCAGGTCCCAGGTCAACAGTGAAGGGGGAGGGGATCGGAACATCGACTTCCTGGGTGAGGATGCAGCCGCCCGCATCACGGACGAACACGAGGTAGGTGCCGCCCTCCAGGTTTTCGAACGCCGGACTGCTGACGAATGACGACCCGTCCAGACTGTAGAGGAAGGGCCCGGTTCCCCCGGTGGGTATGACTTTCAGGCTGCCCGTGGCCTCCCCCGGACAAACTGGTGCCTGTGCCACGGGAGTGAGGAATAGATCACCTGCAGGACTCAAGGGATAGGTCGCAGAAGCCGTGCATCCCGTAGCGTCGGTCACGGTCACCGTGTAGGTCCCCGCCACGAGGTTTTGGCGTCGGGGGGTGGCCGCGCCTCCGTCGGACCAGCGATAGCTATAACTGCCGCTGCCACCGGAGACCGACACGGCTATTTCCCCCAACTGACCGTCGCCACAGCCGATGTAGGCCGTATCGGCGAGAATGAAGACGGGTTCAGGTTCCAGGATGCGCGCCGTGTCACGTACCACGCAACCGCCCGCGTCACGAACCGAGAAGGGATAGATTCCCGCGGGTAATCCGGTCAGGTTACTGCCATCCGGGAAGCCCTCCCATACGACCCTGAGGCTTCCGTTGCCGCCAGCCGCCTCTACTGAGATGGAGCCATCGGCAACACCTCCGCAGCTGGCATCCCGGGAGGTTACCGTCACGAATATTTCGGCTGCGGGTGCCACCTCGGCCGTCAGCACCGTCGTACATCCCTCGGCGTCGGTCACCGTCGCGGAGTAGCTACCGGCGGCCAGCCCGTCGCGTGTGCCTCCGGGCGTTGTGATGCCATCGCTCCAGTCGTAGGAGTATGGAGCGGTCCCCCCGGTGACGGTAGAGAAGATCTTTCCTCCCGCGACCGGACCGCAGCCGGCGGCGACGGTGCTGTCAACCGTAACAACCCAGGCGGTGGGAACTGGTACCTCATAGGAGAAAGTACTACTACACCCCCCAGCTTCCGTAACCGTCAGCGTATAGGTGCCCGGAGCGAGGCCGGACAGGTCGCGGGTGGTATCACCCGTATTCCAGTGGTAAGTCGGGTCGCGAAGATTCGTATCCGGAAGAAGCCGGATGTACCCGGTACTATCATCTGCACATCCCCCGTTGATCTCGGCGGTGAAGGTTACCGAAGCACTTCCCCCCGCGCCGGAGACGATTGCGGTTAGGCTGTCCGTACAGCCGTTGGCATCTGTAGCCGTCACGTCGTACTCCCCGGGGGGGAGATCTACTCTGTCTGCTGCGATACTGCCGTCGGACCAACTAAAGCGGTAGGTTCCGCTGCCCCCCGCCGCGGTCAACGAAATGGTGCCCCCCGAATCGTCCGAACATCCGGGGGAGGTGGTGGCGGCAGTAAGCGTGAGGGGCTCCGGCGCGTTGATCTCAACCGTGCCGGTCAGGGGGCAATTCCCCCCGTCGGTGACGGTGTAGCGGTACACGCCCGCGGGCAGGTTCTCTTGTACCGAGCCTTCGGACAGATTCTCCCAGCTTACGCTTGGGGCGCCCCTACTGCCGGTAACGCTGAGCTCGATGCGGCCGTCACTCGATCCAGCACAGTTGACGTCGGTCGACGAGACCTCCACCGCCAGTGACGAGGAGCCGGTAACGGAAGCACTTGCGGTGGCCGTACATCCGGCGGCGTCTGTTACGGTGACCGTATAGTCGCCGGGCGAAACCTCCTCCGCCTTACCATCCGGTCCGGTGAGTCCCCCGCTCCATGTGTAGCTGAATGGAGCCGTACCTCCGCTCACCGAGGTGAAGATCGCTCCCGAGATGTCGCCACCGCAACCCGCATTGCGGACGCTGTCGACCACAAATTCAAGGGGAGTGGATGCCGGTAAGTCGTAGGTAAACTGCTGACTACACCCCCCGGGTTCGGTGACGGTGAGGGTGAAGGTGCCCGGGGCGAGGCCGGAAATATCGCGGGTGGTATCGCCGGTGTTCCAGGCGTAGGTGACCGGGGGCAGGTTCCCATCGGGCTGCAGGCGAATAAATCCGTTATCTGCACCGGTACAGCCGCCGCTCAGCTCCGCCGTGAACGCGATGCTGCTTCCTTGTCCGCCATCTATTACGGTGACCGAAAGGCTATCCGAGCAGCCCCTGGTATCCGTAACGGTAACGGAGTAGTCTCCGGCGGCTACATCGGTCCGGTCGCGGGTCGAGTTTCCGTCCGACCACCGGTAGGTGTAGTCGCCGCTTCCCCCGCTCACCGTCAGGGTAATGCTCCCCCCATCGGGCTTACCGCATGCCGGACCCTCCGTGGCGGCACTGAGCTGCAAGCTTTCCGCCCCGCTGATCACCACGCTACCCGTGATGAAGCAGCCGCCCTCATCCGTGACGGTGTAATTGTAGGTGCCGGCAACCAGGTTGCTCTGTTCGGGGCCATCGGGCAGGTTAGCCCAGGTAATGGAGAGTACACCGCTTCCACCGCTGGCGGCGACCGATATGCTTCCGTCCGATCCACCTCCACAACTTACCTCAGTGGTGGTGGCGGTGGCGGTGATGGCACCTGCGCCGGGTACATTAATGTCGAGGGAAGCACTACACCCCAGCGCGTCTACGACAGTGACCGAGTATTGGCCGGCAGCCACGGCACCTGCGTCCCCGCCCGTTGATGATACGCCATTGTTCCAGGCGTAAGCGTAGGGCTCGGTGCCCCCCGCTACCGAAGTGTAGATGGCGCCGCCCCCGGAACATCCCGCCGGGGTGATACTATCGGTCCGGAACTCCAGTACGGTGGCGGCGGGCAGCTCGTAGGTGGTTTCCTGGGTGCAACTGCCATCGGCGGAAGTGGCGGTAAGGGTATAGCTTCCTGGTGCCAGCCCTTGAATACTCAGGGTGGTGTCACCCGTATTCCAAATATAGGTGGCCGGAGGAGCGGATGCATCGGTCGCTAGCGTGATGTAGCCGTTATCCGCTCCGGCGCAACCGCCGCTGAGTTCTTCCTCGAAGGAGATCGAGAAGTCCGACCCCCCGATCTCGGTAGAGTACTCGGCCGTGCAGCCGGCCTGATCGGTGACGGTGACGGCGTAGATGCCGGCGGATAAATCCCTGCGGTTTTGATTATTAGATCCATCCGCCCACGCATAGCTGTAAGGCTCGGTGCCCCCCGATGGCTGTAGGCCGATACTTCCTCCGTCTGCGGGTTCGCAGCCCGCATCGGTGGTTTCGGCCGTCACGTACAGGCTCTCCGGAGCGCTCACCGTAATGGTGCCCTGGGTAGAGCAACCGGACTCATCCTGCGCGGTGTAGGTGTAGGTGCCCGCAGCGAGCGTATTCTGATCCGTACCGTCGGGCAGGTCGGTCCAAGTGACCGTAACCGCTCCGTTACCTCCGGTCAGCTCGAGGCGGATGCTGCCGTCGTTTCCTCCCGCGCAGCTCACGTCCTTGACGGTCGGGGTGACGGTAATCGCGGTGGGTCCGGCTATCCGGGCAGAGGTAATCTGTGTACAACCGGCTGCGTCGGTTACCGTCGCGGTGTAGGTGCCGGCGGATAGGTCCTCGAGGTCGCCGTCCTTGTCCGTGACCCCATTGTTCCACTGGTAGGTGTAGGGAGCGGTTCCGCCGCTTACCGTGGTCGAGATAGAGCCTCCGGCATCCGGACCGCAGCCGGCGTCACGGACGTTATCCACCCGAAAGTCCAACTCGGAGGGTTCGGGGAGGGTATAGGTGAAAACCTCGTTACATCCGCCCTCCGTCGTAACCGTGAGGGTATACGTTCCCGGTGAAAGCCCCTGAATATCTCGTGTTTTTGCCCCGGTGCTCCAGGCGTAGGTGACCGCCGGGTTCCCCGGGTCGGGCTGCAATTTGATGAATCCATTGTCTTCCCCCACACAACCGCCGCTACCTGTTTCCGTAAAGCCAATTTCTCCTTCCGACACCCGGATGCGCACCGCGTAGGTTTCGGTGCAACCGGTCGAAGTGGAGGCGGTCAGGTAGTAGGTTCCGTCCGTAGTGGGGGTGACCGTCGGATCCGGGCAGTCGGTACAGCTGAAATCGCCGCTGACCGGTGACCAGGCATACGTTAGTTCGGGCTCGTAAAGCAGTTCGAGCGACCACTCGGTCAGGGTGCCGCCCGCGCCGCTGCCATCGTCGATCACCAGTTTCCAGTCACCATTTATGTTTACTCCTGCTAACGTGGACCATTCGGCCAGGTCCATTGGGGTGAGACATACCGTATATGTTTTACCGGAAAGAGTTCCCCGGCCCGCCAGCCGGAGTGGCCTTCCGTCGGGGGCGATCAGACTTATTTCCGTTTGGCTCAAGTCGCCGGTGGCTTTATAATCCACGCAAATCCGGGTGAGCAGGCGGGTGGGATTCGTAAGCTTAAGGGGAAGATGATCCGCCACCGTAAGGGTGGAAGTGTAGTCTTCGGTAAAGGTCGTTTGCTCAAACGCCGTCCAGGTTACGGGGGACGTCAGGGCACTGGATTCGAGTCCATCGATCTGAAACGAGGACGTACCGCAAACAGTGGTATCCAGCGCCAGAATGGTATCGCCGGCCGGGCAGCTGTAGCAGGCCGGATCGAAGGGGGATGCCACGTCGATGCGGACGAGGGTATCGTAGGTGCAGCCGAAAGCGTCGGTGACTTCTAGCTTTTGCTGGTAGTAGCCCGGATTATCCGCGGAGAAAATGGCGCGCGCCTTTGAGTAGCTGGAGAGGTAGGTGTTGTTGACCCAGCGTTGGTCGGTGAGGGCTACGGTGAAGTCGGGCTCCCTGGGGACGACGTCTTCGGAGAAAGTTATGCTCCAACCATAGATTGTGCCATCGTCATTGTTGCGGGAATCCTGGACATTCAAGGTCCACGCACCATTGACGTCACATCCACTAAGGGCGTCAAAGCTTAGATCATGGGGCAGATAGTCCCTGTCAAAAGGGAGTATGGCTGGGTCATTTGGAACAGAGTTCAATGCCCGTCCTACTGCATTGACCGTGCTATCAGCTTTGGGCGACCAACAGTAGGTTTCTGCTGGCTCTGGACCGGTGCCGTCGATCTCTCCATAGCCTAAGCGAGCGTTAGTAGGGCCCTCGGTTGAAAAATCAAGATCAGACAGTAAATAGAGACGTTGCCCCCCGGGGCACTCAATCCAGAGATTCAAATAGTCCAAGTAGCTGTGCTCCATGATCACACAGACTCGCTCGATGTCTCCTCCTGTAACCTTCAGGTTTGGATCTGACACGCGCACGTCCAAGTTGGAAAATCGAGTCTGATCGCCCGTACGTGCGGGAATCGCAACCATGTCGCTGGACTCCGTCCGAGTTGGGAAATTTTGCTCATCCGTTTTCGGGTCGAGGTAAATTGCTCGATCGGTGCCAGTCCCAATTATGATGGGGATGTTTTCCCCCGGACACAGGGAGTTTTCAGCAGGGGAATCAATTGCCGCGAAGGTGGGGGAAGGCGACACTCTTACGAGTACCTCTACCTCGTTGACGCTCCTGCAATCATTCACATCTTCAATTCTCAACTTGACGCGGTATCCGCCTGGCTCGGAAAAGGCATACTCAACCGTCCTTCCGGAGAGCGTATCACCGCCTGAAAAAGTCCAGGTGAAATCTGAAGTTGCATCCGACTGTGCATAGTAGGAGTCGGATTGTTTGTAAACTCCCTGGGCAGATAGGGTGACAGCTTCGTTGACACAGATGTCTATGTATCCTTCGGAATTTACGGCTGGCAGTGTCGATTGCAGCTTGGCAATAACCTCCTGGCAGGGTTGAACACATGATATTTCAGCCAACCATCCATTCTCCCTACCACTACTTACAAACTCGAGGAACAGGCATCCATTGGCATTCTCCGCGCTTGCATTTACCGAAAACTCCTTCCCGTTGTCAGCACTGGAAAATTCTGCGAGCTTTTTAGCCGACGAGTCAGGCCCGTCATATATCGTCATGACCCCATTCACTTTGAAAGAGGTGAATGTCAATTTTACATGTCCATTTTCCGAAGCCGGGCAAATCGTCATTACTTCGGTGACCCCCGCCTGGACGGTCCGGCCAAACTCTCCACCGTCATCGGCGATGATTCCTGAACAGGCCTCGACCAACGGGTGATTTCTGGTGGTATATATCTCCTGACTCCAGCCCGTATACGAGACTCCCAGCCACAGCGCAAGGCAGACCAATATTTGAGTGGAAGAGGACATGCGGGAGTTGGCGGTAAGAAGCGGAGCCGAAGGCTATCTTTGGGCCAAAACGAGCAGGAATATGCAAGTATTGGACGGCAAAGCTTTAGCCCAGACCATAAAGGAAGAACTGAAGGCCGAAGTCGACGCCATCCGGCAGGCGGCCGGCAAGATCCCCCACCTCGCCGCCGTGCTGGTTGGGGAGGATCCCGCCAGTCAGGTATACGTACGCAATAAGGTACGCAGTTGTGAGGACGTTGGATTTCGCAGCAGCCTCATCCGTCGTCCCGCCGATATCACCCAAGAGGACCTGCTGGACGTAGTACGTCAACTTAATGAGGACCCCGACGTGGACGGATTTATCGTCCAGTTACCGCTGCCCGGCCACCTGGACGAGGACGCCGTCAACCTGGCGATCCATCCCCACAAGGATGTCGATGGATTCACCCCCGTTAATATCGGTCGCATGACCCTGGGCCTCGACGCCTACCTGCCCGCCACTCCGAATGGTATCATGGTGATGTTGGAGCGCTACGGCATCGAAACCAGCGGTAAGGAGGTAGTGGTTCTTGGCCGCTCCAATATCGTAGGTACACCCATGACCATCCTGCTCAGCCGCAAGTCCAATCCCGGCAACGCCACGGTGACGCTCTGCCACAGCCGGACCAAGGACCTGGCCGCCCACTGCCGGCGCGCCGATATCCTGGTCGCCGCCATCGGCATCCCGGAAATGGTCACCGCCGATATGGTGAAGGACGGCGCCGTGATCATCGACGTGGGCATCAACCGGGTAGACGACGCCGGACGGCAACGGGGCTACCGCCTCGCCGGTGACGTCGACTACGAAGGGGTCAAGGAAAAGGTCAGCGCGATCACCCCCGTCCCCGGTGGGGTGGGCCCGATGACCATCGTCAGCCTGATGATGAACACCCTCAAGGCCAGCAAAAGAAAATAGGCCGATCGGGGGGGATCAGATGATCCCCCGTTCGCCCAGGTAGCGCTCGGCGTCCAATGCCGCCATACATCCAGTACCGGCGGCCGTGACGGCCTGGCGGTACACGTGGTCCGCCGCGTCGCCGCTCACGAACACCCCCTCCACGTTGGTGTGGGTGGAGTTCGGACGGTGACGCAGGTAGCCGGATTCCTCCATGTCAAGGACACCGCGGAACATCTTCGTATTCGGTACGTGACCGATCGCCACGAAAAATCCGGCGATGGGGATTTCCTGCACCTCATCCGTAATGTTGTTGCGGATGCGGACGCCGGTGACTTCGGTTTCGCCGAGGATCTCTTCGGTTTCCGTATTCCAGTAGACCTTAATGTTGGCCTGTTTCTCCACGCGATCCTGCATGATCTTCGAGGCGCGCATTTCATCGCGGCGCACGAGCATGTGTACGGTCGGGCAGAGGTTGCTCAGATACAGGGCCTCTTCACAGGCGGAGTCGCCGGCTCCTACGATGGCGACCTCCTTGCCGCGGTAGAAGAAACCGTCACAGACGGCACAGGCGCTCACGCCCTGGTTGGCGAGACGTTGCTCGCTTTCGAGGCCGAGCCAGCGGGCGCTGGCCCCGGTAGATACGATGACGCTGTGGGCCAGAATTTCCTCGCCGCTTTCGGTATAGATCTTCTTGACTTCACCGGCCAGGTCTACCTTATCGATGAGCTCATACTTGATAGACGTACCAAAGCGTTCGGCCTGCTTCTTCAGGTCTTCCATCATCTGGGGTCCCATGATGCCTTCCGGGTAGCCGGGAAAGTTTTCCACGTCGGTAGTGATCATGAGCTGACCGCCCGGCTCCTTGCCCGTGTAGAGTATGGGAGAGAGGTTGGCCCGCGCGGCGTAAATGGCGGCGGTATATCCGGCGGGTCCGGATCCGATAATGACGGTCTTCAGGGGTTCTTTGCCCATTGCGGCGAGAAATTTTGGGGTGCAAAACTAAGAATTAAGCTAACACTCCTGAAGGGTGGGGGTTGTGCCCGGTTCGTACCGGGTACCCCTTCCGGGCGTGACCCCGCATCAGTAGAATTCCCGGAAGGAGGGGATCTCCCGGTACTCCCCCACGGGTAGGTCACCCAGCTCAATACTCATGATCCGGATGCGCTTGAGCGTCAGTACCTGGTACCCGAGATATTCACACATCCGGCGGATCTGACGATTGAGTCCCTGGGTCAGGATGATGCGAAAGGCCTGTCCGCCCAGCCGCTCCACGGTACAGGGTTTGGTCCGGGTGCCCAGAATGGGCACGCCGGCGGCCATACGCTTGAGAAAGCGGTCGGTGAGCGGGCGGTCCACCGTGACGATGTATTCCTTTTCGTGCTCGTTCTCTACCCTGAGTACCTCATTCACGATGTCGCCGTCGTTGGTCAGCAGGATCAGGCCGGTCGATGCCTTGTCGAGTCTGCCGACGGGGAAGATCCGCTCCGGGTAGCCAATGAAGTCGATGATATTGTCAGGGTCTACCGGGTCGGTGGTGCTGGTCACTCCGGCGGGTTTGTGAAAAACGAGGTAGACGGGCGCCGGCTTCTCCCCGATGGGCTGGCCGTCCAGCGTCACCCGGTCGCCGGGGAGGACGCGATTCCCCTTTACGGCGACCGTTCCGTTGATAGAAAGCCGTCCCGCTTCGATCCACCGGTCGGCCTCCCGCCGAGAACACACGCCGGTAGCAGACACGAACTTGTTCAGGGAGATGGATTCGGGCATGGCGCGAAGGTAAAGTGCTGATGGAATACAGCAGGTAGCCGCCCCGCAGTGCCGCCGCGATGCTATCTTTGCGGGCCTAAAGCAACATCGCCACTATGCCTTCCCCCCTCGACGCCCTTGCTTCCGAAAGCCGCATCTGGATCTACGGCGCTGAACGCGCACTCACGAAGGACGAAAATGCTCTCGTGCGCAGCCGTGCCCAGGAGTTTGTGGCCCAGTGGGTAAGCCACACCCAGTCGCTGAACGCCGGTGCCGACGTGCTGCACAACCGCTTCCTGGTACTGGCAGTAGACGAGACCCAGGCGGAGGCTAGCGGCTGTTCCATCGACGGGAGCGTCCGCTTCGTGCAAGACCTGGGTGCGGAGATCGGCGTCGACTTCTTCAACCGCATGCGCTTCAGCTACCGCGATAAGAATGGCAAGATCCACACCGTGGGGCGGGAGGAATTTAAGTTGCTGTATTCCCAGGGGCAACTCACCAATGAGTCCATCGTATTCGATCCACTCGTTAAGGAGCTGGGCGAACTACGGCAGATCTTCGAGCGGCCGCTGGAAGATAGCTGGCACAGCCGGATGGTATAAGCTGGATAGCCGTAATTAAACGGATATATTCGATAGTATACGGATAGTTGACGGGTAGTTGATTTTGATGCCATCACCTTTGGCGGAAATCAAACACACTGGATCATGTCCTTTACCAACCATGTACAACTGGTCGGGCGGGCCGGCAGCGATGCCACCTCGTGCCTCCTTTCTGATGGGAGCCGGATCGTTCGCCTGCGGCTTTATCAGCCCCCGTCCCGGCACACAACAGAGGTCGAACCCGACTACTTTTATCTGGTCGCCTGGGATGGCATCGCCCGGCAACTGGAGGCTCAGGTAAAAAGGGGCAACCGCCTATTGGTACACGGCAGGCTCACCAACCGGCGGTGGGAGCAAGAAGGAATTATGCGTACCCGTACGGAGGTGCACCTGAGTCATTTTGTGCGTCTGAAGCCGGCAACGAAAAATGACCTTGCCATTTCCTCATCGCATCAGCTCCTCCCATGAATACGATCACGCTCGTGGGCAGGGTCGAGGCCAACCCCGTATACTATTGCACCAATAAGGCCGCGGACCTGACGCGATTCCGCCTGGTCACGCTGGATCGACAGGGCAAATCGCATCACCACCATTGCCTGGCTTACGGGCCCGCCGCGTGTTGCTTGCACGCCCACCTTAGTGCGGGCTGCCACTTACTGGTACGGGGGGAGTTGCTTTACCGGGAACGCCCTGGGCACGCCGGGGAGCCGCTGCCGTACATCCTTGTCCGGAGCTACAGCTACCTGGATCGAATGGCAGGCCCGGGCGTTAGTCGGCACGCCGTGCCCACTTTGCGCGCAGACGGATGAACATGCTGACCAGCAGACCTACCATCATGGAAGTGGCCCCCAGCCAGAACAGTGCGATACCGGGGAATTCGATCGCCTGCAGCGTCACGTAGTCGGTACGGTAGCTTCGTGGAGCGATCGACAGGGGGATGGAGGTGGCGGCCTTGGGCGGAGCGTAAGCCACGCGCAGCGTTGCTTCGTTGGTTTCCGGATTGAGACTGGCCAGGTGAGCAAAAAGGCCGAGATTCGGAATTTCGTCCCTGACGCCGCTTGGTTGGTTGCCCCGGATCAGGAAGACCGGTTGCATCGATTCACCGCCGCTTTCCAGGAGGGCGCTTACCCAGATGTCCCCATCCTTGGGGTGGAAATGGTCTACCTCCGGCTGAGAGATGAACTGCCGGAAGGTGACGGTCTGTCCGCCGAGCTGGAAGCTGCTGCCCGGTTTGATCACGAATTCGCGGTAATCCAGCTCGGCATCCTGCACTAGTAACTGTTCGAAGACGCTCTCGTCGATCTTGACCCGTAACGACATGTCATTTATCTGCGCGGGGTAGTGGTAGAGCAACCCCTCCCGGAGCACCAGGGCTACGTGGGCGGTGGTGTCGTGGCTGGCGATACCTCCCGAGCGGAGGGCGTGGACCGTCGCGCCAATGCCAATGTCCCCGGGTTCGGGGGTGTACTCGGGATGCTCGGGGTGACGGGAGAAGTCTTCCAGGCCGATCGTGTAGGTGTAGACCACCGAGCTGTTTCGCTGGGGTACCTCTACGGTGTCGCGGAAACTGGATTCCTCGTCCCGGGCAAGCCGGAGCGTACGGTACTGCAGACTGTCCTCGGTCTCCTGGCGGATCTTTACGCTCTGCTCTTCCGGGGGCAGACCCATGATCACCGTGAATACGTCGCGCGTCAGGTAATGCTTGGTGCTGGGGTTGGTGATGGCGATTTTTTCGAAGCCCTTGTCGTAGAGCACATTGGGTTCGAGCTGGAATTCCTCGATGACGTCGCCCTCCTTGTTCAGCCGCTTATAATCCATGAAATAGCGCCGGTTCAGCCCTTCGATGGTGTCGCCGGTAAAGGTGACCTGGTAGTCTTCCATGCCCAGCGGAGCACCCTCGTAAAGCCGGACCGTACTGCGGGCCAATTGCTCGTCTTCGGTGAGCCCCTCCATGAGAAACTGGTTCTGGGAAATGACGCGCTTGTTGCCTGCGCTCGCCATGATACCGATCAGCATCACCCCGAAGCCAATGTGGCTGATGACGCTGCCG
>JBGTHX010000027.1:0-13965 GCA_041746055.1 Lewinella sp.
CCGGCTTGATGAGGTAGTCGGCGATCTGGCTTCCGATGGCCTGCTCCATGACGTCTTCGGCCTCGTTCTTGGTGATCATCACCACGGGGATGGAGGGACGCATGTCCTTGATACGGGCCAGGGTATCCAGGCCGGTGAGGCCGGGCATGCTTTCGTCCAGGAAGATGATGTCGATATCGGTCTGCCCCTCTACTTCCTCGAGCGCGTCGTGGCCGTTGGTGACGGTGACTACCTCGTAGCCCTTTTTGCGAAGGAAGAGCATTTGGGGCTTGAACAGGTCGATTTCGTCATCGGCCCAGAGGATCTTGATGGGGTCCATATAAGGTGTGCTTGTGCGGGGTTGTCCGGAAGTATGTGTACGCTAAACGGGGCGCGGGAGTTTATAGTGCCAGAGACCCCGCGCCGAACCTCCCGGTTGGTCGGCCGGTACATAGTGCAAAGGCCCATATAATGACAGTATGGACTACTTTTGTCGCGACAAGAGATAAATATGGACAACCTTGACTTACTGAGGCGAATTTGTGAAACCCCGGGCGTTTCCGGTTTCGAACGCCGGATTCGTAATCTTATCCTTCAAGAATTGTCCGGACTGGCCGACGAAGTGCGGGTCGACAACATGGGCAACGTCATCGCCCTGAAGCGGGGCCGCGAGCGGAAACGCGTCATGGTAGCGGCCCATATGGACGAAATCGGCTTCATCGTCAACCACATCGACGACCAGGGCTTCCTCCGGTTTCTGCCCCTCGGCGGCTTCGACCCCAAGACCCTCACCGCCCAGCGCGTGATCGTGCACGGGCGGCAGGACCTCCTCGGCGTCATGGGTAGCAAGCCCATCCACATCATGAAGACGGAGGAGCGGAACAAGGTAGTCCCCCTCAACGACTACTTCATCGACCTGGGCCTGCCCAAGGAGGTGGTCGATCAACTCGTAGCCATCGGCGACCCCATCAGCCGCGAACGCAACCTGATCGAACTGGGCGACTGCGTCACCGGCAAGTCGCTCGACAACCGGGTCTCGGTATTCATCCTTCTGGAGGCCCTGCGAAAGCTCCGGGGGCAGGACATCCCCTACGACCTCTACGCCACCTTTACGGTGCAGGAGGAGGTGGGGCTGCGCGGTGCCATGGGCGTCGTGGGGGAGATCGACCCCGACTTCGGCTTCGGCCTCGACGTCACGATCGCCTACGACGTGCCCGGTAGTACCACGCGCGAGAACGTCACCTGCCTCGGCTCCGGAGCCGCCATCAAGGTGCTCGACGGCTCGGTGATCTCCGATTACCGCATGGTCAACTACCTGCGCGAACTGAGCGGGCGGGAAAATATCACGACCCAGATGGAACTGCTCCCCGCCGGGGGCACCGATACGGCGGCCCTGCAGCGGTACGGTAAGCGCAGCAGCATCGCCGGGGCGATCTCGATTCCCCTCCGCAACATGCACCAGGTGATCGAGATGGCGTCCAAGCAGGACATCTCCGACTGCATCGACCTGCTGGTCGCGGCCGTCTCCGCGCTCGACACCTACACTTGGGACTTTACCGCCGCCCACGGTGATTCCGCCCACCCGGACCGCGGCACCAACTCCTTCGACTGGATGTAAGATTCGTGCTTTTGCCGCTTTGGGGACCGGTCCCGGCCGGGGCCTAATATTTGTTAGCTTTGCTGCGTTTCGACTTTCCAAGCCATTCCCCATGGGTAAACTCCACCGTCTTCATCAGCTTACGGGCTGGATCGTTTTTTTAATTACGGCTACCGTCCTCCTCCTGAGCGTAGAGCGGACCGGCAGTCTGTGGGACGTGGGGGAATTTATCCTCGGCGCCTATAAGCTCGAGGTTGTTCACCCCCCCGGAGCCCCGCTCTTCCTGCTGATCGGACGCCTCTTCGCGGGGCTCGGCAGTGTCCTCTCCGACGATCCGGCGCTCATCGCGGCCTTCGTCAACGGGATGTCGGCCATCTGTACGGCCTTCGGCGCCACCTTCGTGGCCTGGTCCACGATGCGGTTCAGCCTGCTCTCCCTCACCGGCCGCGACGAACGCGCCGAGGTAGGTGGCGGACAGATCATCGCCGTAGCCGGCTCCGGCCTGGTAGCGGGCCTGGCGGCGGCCTTCACCACTTCCGTCTGGTTTTCGGCGGTGGAGGGTGAGGTGTACGCCATGTCCTTCTTCTTCACCTGTATGACGGTGTGGGCGGCCATGCGCTACTATACCACGTCCTCGGACCGCGACCACATTGCTTACCGCTGGCTCATCTTCAGCATCTTCTGTATCGGATTGTCGAGCGGGGTCCACCTGCTCAGCATTCTCGTGCTGCCCTTCATCACCGTGCTGTTCTACCTGCGCGAGCGCGGCCAGCTGTTCCTGACGCGCGTGGGCAAGATCGTCGGCTATCTGTTCGCGGCCAGCCTGATCCTTACCGCGGGCTCCTTTACGGGTAAGCTGATCGGGATCGGCGCGGTCGCAGGTGCCACTTATTTCCTCGGAGGCCGGAGGCTTCCCCACTGGGCGCAGTTCATCGTAGCCGCCGGCTGCGGGGTGCTCATGATCGGGATCATCCAGACACTGGTGATCATCGGCGTGCCCTCGGTATGGCAGTGGTTCGAGATCGGCATGGTCAACAGCGGACTGCCCGTGCACATCGGCATCGTCCCCACCCTGCTGGCCTACGGCGGACTGCTCTACCTGGCTTTCCGCTACGCCCACCAAAAGAACGACCAGGGCGTGCAGCTCGCGGCCATGGGCATCGCTACCATCCTGATTGCCTACAGCGTGATCGCCGTAGTGGTGATCCGGGCCGACGCCAAGACGCCGGTCAATATGAACAACCCCGACAACGTCACCAGCCTGCTGCCCTACCTCAACCGCGAGCAGTACGGAGAGCGGAGCCTGATCTATGGTCCCCACTTCGACGCCGACGTGATCGCCACGGACGTGGAAGACCGCTACGGCCTTGTGAACGGGAAGTACGAGTACACCAACTACAAGATCACGCCGCGCTACGAGGACGACAAGCAGATGCTGTTCCCCCGCATGGCCGACGGCTCCCAGGGCCGCCCGGGCCTGTACAAACGCTGGATGGGCCTCGACCCCTCCCAGCCCCTGCCCTACGGCCGCCCTTCCGCCTTCGACAACCTGAAATTTACGTTCAACTACCAGCTCGGCTGGATGTACTGGCGGTACTTCATGTGGAATTTCTCCGGCCGCCAGAACGCCGACCAGGGCTACTACGAGTGGGATAAGAGCTCCGGCAACTGGATCACCGGTATCAAATTCCTGGACGAGCTCCGCCTCGGCAACCTGGATGAGCTGCCCACTGATTACCGTGACGACCCCTCGCGGAATACCTACTTCCTCCTGCCCTTCCTCTTCGGACTTATCGGCCTGTTCTGGCACTCCGGCAAAAGGGGTGAGGAATTCCTGGGCCTGCTGACGCTCTTCGTCATCACGGGTATCGGCATCGTCATCTATACCAACCAGCCGCCCAACGAGCCGCGGGAGCGCGATTACGTACTGGTAGGATCCTTCTTCGTCTTCTGTATGTGGATCGGCATGGCCGTGCCCGCCATCTATGAATTCCTGAAGCAGAAGGTGCGGGCCCGCGGCACGGTCGCTGCCCTCGGCGTCTCGGCCCTGGTCCTGGTAGCCCCCATCCTGATGGTTACCCAGAACTGGAACGACCACAACCGTTCCCACCACACGGCGGCGCGCGACTACGCCCACAACTTCCTGGAGTCGGTGGACGAAAACGCCATCATCTTCACCTACGGGGACAACGATACCTATCCCCTCTGGTACGCCCAGGAGGTGGAAGGCATCCGTACGGACGTGCGCGTCGTGAACCTGAGCCTCATCGCGGTGGATTGGTACATCGACCTGCTCCGCTACCAGATGAACGACTCCCCCATCATCGACCTGCAGCTCACCGAGGACCAGATGCGGGGCCGCCTGCGTAACCAGGTACAATTCTACAACGCGAGCAACCCCCAGGCCGACTGCCAGTCGGGCCCCCAGGTGACCCTGGAGCAGTTCATGGACGAACTGGCCACCGACAAGAACCTCGCCACCCAGGGCGGTCGCATCATCGAGACCACCTACTCGACCTGTAACGTGAGCATCCGCGTGGATCCGGGTCGTCTGGCCCAGGCACCGTGGCTCACGCCCGCCGGGCAGCCCGTGGTGCAGAACATCCCTATCCGGGTAGACCCCCGCGCGCTCCAGAAGGACGTGATCGCCATCATGGACATCATCAACTCCAACTTCTACAAGCGGCCGATCTACTTCGCGGTGACCTGCCAGCCCTCCAAGTTCCTCGGGCTGGAAGACTATATGCAACTCGAAGGACTGGCCCTGCAGCTGACCGCGACGCGCACGCCCTCGCAGACGCAGCAGTACCAAAACATCGGAGCCGGCAGTATCGACGTCGATAAGAACTACAACCTCATCATGAATGAGTGGACGTGGGGCAACTTCGACAAGGTCGACACCGAGGTCAACACCAGCTACTCACCCGCCATCCAGTCGATGCAGGTGGTGATGCTGCGGACCATGAACGAGCTCATATCCCGCGGCGACACCGAACGCGCACTGGAGATCGGCGACAAGTACTTCCAGTCGTTCCCGAATATGAACTTCCCGTTCTACTTCGAGGCCTTCACGATGCTCCAGCCCTACTTCCAGACGGGTAACGCCGACCGGGCGCGGGACGTCATTCTCCAGCTGGCCGAGAACACGGCCGACCGGCTCGACTTCTTCGCCAGCCTCGACGACCAGACCCTGGCCAACAGCTACGACTACGACAACCGCCGCGGGCAGTACATCGCCCAACAGCTGCTGATCCAGGCGCAAAACCTGGAGGATGCCCAGCTGGGGCAGCAAATCCAGGACATCCTGGCCAACTACAGCTACCTCACCCAGGCCCCCGGCCCCGGATAAGGAATGGACAAGCAGAAATTCGGTACCGCCCCGGTATTCTTTACGGCGATCTCCACCATCCTGGGGGCCATCATGTTTCTCCGCTTCGGCTTTGCCGTGGGCATGGTGGGGCTGGCGGGCACCATTGGGATCATCCTGATCGGCCACGCGGTCACGATCCCGACGGCCATGGCCATCGCCGAGATCGCGACCAACCAGAAGGTGGAGGGTGGCGGCGAATACTACATTATCTCCCGCAGCTTCGGGCTCGTGATCGGCTCCACGATCGGCATGGCACTGTTCATGTCGCAGGCCATCTCGGTGGCCTTCTACATCATGGCCTTCACCGAGGCCTTCAAGCCGCTGATCAACTGGTTGCGGGAGACCTACGTCATGATGCCGTGGTTCGACCGGCTGCTGTCGTACCCCCAGACCATCGGCATTCCCGCCCTGCTGCTGCTTACGCTGCTCATCCTTACCAAGGGGGCCGACCTGGGCGTCAAGGTGCTCTACTCGGTGGTGGCCACGCTGGCGATCGCCCTCATCGCCTTCTTCCTGGGCGGCACCGACTACGGGCACGACCACCAGGTGGAATTCTTCAACAGCTACACCGCCGACGCCGAGGTGACCGAAGCGGAGGGTAGTGATCCTGACACCTTCTACTCCCCGGCACCCGCGTCCCCGGCCGCACCCGCCCTGCCCGAGCTGAGCTTCTTTACCGTCTTCGCCATCATCTTCCCCGCCTTCACCGGCATGACGGCCGGCGTGGGGCTTTCCGGCGACCTGCGCGATCCCGGCCGCTCCATCCCCCGCGGCACCCTGGCGGCGACCATCGGGGGCATGATCGTGTACCTCTTCCTGGCCTGGAAACTGGCTGCCTCCGCCCCGCCGGAAGCACTGGCGGATACGAGCAACCTCATCATGGCCGACATCGCGTGGCAGGGCTGGTGGCTCATCCCCCTGGGGCTGGCGGCCGCTACGATCTCCTCGGCCCTGGGCTCCATTCTCGTGGCCCCACGTACGCTGCAGGCCATCGCGGCCGACAACATCTTCCCCGCCCCGGGCATCAATCACTTCCTGGCGCGCGGAAAGGGAGAGCGGAACGAGCCGTACAACTCGAGCCTGATCACGGTGGTACTGGCGGCCTTCTTTATCCTGCTGGGGGCCCTGGACAGTGTGGCGGAGATCATCTCCATGTTCTTCATGGTGACTTACGGCTCGCTCTGCCTGATCAGCTTCCTGAACCACTTCGCGGCCGACCCGAGCTCCCGGCCCACCTTCCGCTCGAAGTGGTACGTGTCGCTCTTCGGGGCCATCGCCTGTTTCGGGCTGATGTTTTTCATGAATTCTACCTACGCCTGGGCGGCGGTGGTGCTGATCGGCTTTTTGTACGTGTACATCTCCTACAGCAACCCCGACAAGCGGAGCCTGGCCCTCATCTTCCAGGGGGTCATCTTTCAGGTGAGCCGGCGCATCCAGATCTTCCTGCAGAAGGCCGATAAGGAGGAGAAGAAGAGCTGGCGCCCCAGCGTGATCGCCGTGAGCAACGCCACCTTCACCCGCCTCGGGGCCTTCGACCTGCTGCGGTGGCTATCGCAGAAGTACGGCTTCGGCACCTACCTCCACTACATCAACGGCTACCTAAGCCACGACACGTCCGAGGCCGCCAAGGTGACCAAGGAGCGCATCATCCGCATGGCGGAAACTACCGAAAGCCGCATTTACATCGACACCATCGTATCGCCCTCCTACACCTCGGCGATTGCGCAGATCATCCAGTTTCCGGGTATCGCGGGGACGGAGAACAACCTGCTCCTGCTGGAGTATTCCAAGCGCGGGGGCGATGGGCTGAGCGACATCATCGACAACTTCAAGCTGATCAAGTCGGTGGACTTCAATATCGGCATCCTGGGGCTATCGGAGCGGGGCTTCGGTCTGAAGCGCACCATCCACGTCTGGATCACCCGCGCCCACCTGGAGAGCTCGAACCTGATGATCCTGCTGGCCTACGTGATGACGGGCCACAACGACTGGAAGAACGCGGAGATCAAGCTCTTCGCCGTCTTCGAGGAGTCGAAGCTGGCCGCCGAGGAGCAGCGGCTGTACAACCTGATCGAGACCGGAAAGCTCCCCATCAGCCGCACCAACATCGAGGTGCTCTGCCGTGGCGATAATACCGACAGCCGCAGCGTGATCGCCCGCAAATCCGGAGAGGCGGACCTGGTGATCCTCGGCTTCCGCGACGAGGCCCTCAAACGGATGAAGGAGGACGTCTTCGCCGGCTACGACGAGATCGGGAACGTGCTGTTTGTGAATGCTGCTGAGGCTGTGGAAATTCGGTAGTACGGTAGTACCGGCTGCTGTGCCGGTCGCCTTGCTCCCGGTAGGCTTGTCCGCCAAACTAGCGAGCTAGAAAGTAGAAAAAACGCCCTATGAAGCAATGGATTAAAAACATCCTGAAGGACAGGCTACTGATCCTGAAGGTGAGGAACCGATTTTCTGCCGCGGTACAGATCGGCCAGCGTAACCTCTACCTACGCTACCGGGAACTTTCACGGACCCATCACCTCCCCGGGCTGTCGGAAACCGGCTTTCGGGTCTTTTCTCAGTTCGAGGAAGACGGGATGTTGCTGTTCCTCTTTTCCGTCATCGGTATGGACAGCAAGGTTTTCGTGGAGATCGGCTCGGACGACGGAGTCAACAGCAACTCGGCAAACCTGTACTTCAATTTCGGATGGCGGGGGCTATTCGTCGACGGCAACGAGACAAGCATCCGGCGGGGCAGGAAATTCTTTGCCAAGTACCCGCATTCCTGGTTCCACCAACCCACATTCGCCTGTGCGCGGGTAACGCGGGAAAACATCAACCACCTTATCGGAGCGAACGGGTACCAAGGGACCATCGGGCTGCTGTCGATCGATATCGACGGCAACGATTATTGGATCTGGGATGCGATCGAGGTTGTTGACCCCCAGGTCGTACTGATCGAAACGCACAACGAATTCGGCCTGGAAAACATCGTCGTCCCCTACGATGCCGATTACAGCTATCCGGGAAAGCATCCCCTATACCACGGTGCATCGCCAAAGGCCATGGTCAACCTGGCCAGGAAGAAGGGGTACCGCCTGGTCGGAGCGAACGAATTGGGTTTCAATTTCTTCTTCGTCAAAAACGGGCTGGTGGAGCAGGAGATACCCACCGTATCCGTGGAATCGGTACTGCAGCATCCCTCCGTGGCGGAAGGGCACCAGGGTTTTGCGGCCATAAAGGACTGGGACTACCTGGAAGGGTGAGGACTACCACGCTCGTCGTCCGACGAGTCATCAGGCCAAGCTTTTAACCGCGTGGCGTAGATTCACCAGACCAAGAGCCTTTAATACCGGATATGTTGTACCACCCCACCGTACTCTACCATGTCTACAACCAGTCCAATCAGCACCAGCTTCTTTTCCGTCACGCGAACGATTACCTGCGCTTCTTGCGCAAGCTTCGCCGGCAGATTATCCCCCTTGCCGACATCCTTTGCTACTGCCTGATGCCTACCCATTTCCATTTGCTCCTCCTCCCTAAAGAGATCGGGTGTGCCGCGCTTCCCGTGGGTGTCGATTCAGTCGATTCATCTTCACAGCAGCAGCTACACGGGGCTTTCCGTTCGCTGCTGAGCAGTTACACGCGGGGCTTCAACCGGAAATACGAAGGTCGGGGCAGTCTCTTTCGGGCCAAGACGAAGTACAAGCCAGCCTACAGTGACTTTATACCGGAGGCCTGGGAAATAAAGGAGGATAGGCCCTTTACACAGTTCGTTCCGTATTTGCGGTTGTGCTTCGATTACATTCACGACAATCCTACCGCAGCGGGATTAGTCAATCGGTCGACGGACTGGAGCTATTCTTCCGCGCCTGATTACGCCGGACTCCGGGCGGGTACGCTTTGCAACTACTCGCTGACGGAGCGATTGCTGGGGATTACCAGAATTTATCCTGTCTAGTCTTGCTCCCGTCGGCGGACGAGCCAAGCTGCGCAAGGCTCGGCCGACGACTTTCGTTTAGTAAATGATTATGCACCAGAAAAACCTCACCATCGCCTTCCAGGACTGCACCGGCCCGGAAGACCTCCAGCCGGCCGACCTCCAACTCCTCGAAGCCGCCGCCACCGCCCTGCCAAACAGCTACGCCCCCTACTCCAACTTCCGGGTAGCCGCAGCGGCGCGGCTGGAGGACGGCACCGTGGTCACCGGCACCAACATCGAGAACGCGGCCTACCCCATGTGCATCTGCGCCGAGCCGAATACCCTGGCGGCCGCCGCCTCCCTGCGGCCCGGTATGCCCGTACTGGCCATGGCGATCACGGTGAAGGCGCCGGGCCGGATCCTGAGCGCGCCGGCCAGTCCGTGCGGGTCGTGCCGGCAGATTCTGAGCGAGCACGAAAGCCGCTTCGGCCACCGGTTGCGCCTCATCCTGCGGGCGGAGACCGGACCGGTGTACATCTTCGAATCTGCCGGGCTGTTGCTCCCCTTCGGCTTCAGCGGCGAATTGCTTTAGCGTAATTTTGGGTATGCGCCTGATCCTCCTGTTTCTGCTTTCCTGTCCGTTGCTGGGGCAGGACGGCGATTATTTTCAGCAGCACGTCAGCTACGAGATCGACGTTCGGCTGAACGACGCCACCCACACCCTGGCGGCCGACCTGCGGCTCGACTACACCAACCACGCTCCGGAGGCGCTCGATTCCATCGTTTTCCACCTGTGGCCGCGCGCCTTCTCCGGTGACCATACCGCCTTCGCCCGGCAGTTGCTGCGCAACGGCGATACCGATTTCCACTTCGCCGACCCCGGAAGCCGCGGTACCCTTGACAGCCTCGACTGGCGGGTGGACGGGCAGCCGGCCCGCTTCCGCATCACCGCTGATCCGGACATCGGCGTACTGTACCTCAATGTCCCCCTCGCCACCGGCGCCACGGCCACCGTCACCACCCCCTTCCGCGTAAAGATCCCCGACAGCTTTAGCCGCCTCGGCCACGTTGGGGAGTCCTACCAGGTCACCCAGTGGTACCCCAAGCCCGCCGTCTATGACCGCGCCGGCTGGCACGCGATGCCGTACCTCGACCAGGGGGAGTTCTACAGCGAGTTCGGGGAATTCCGGGTGCGGATCACCGTTCCGGAGAATTACGTGGTGGCCGCCACCGGCGTCCTGCAGGAGGCCGGCGAGCGGGACTGGCTGCTCGAAAAGGCGAAAGATGAATTTCTGGCCATGAATCTTTCGGACCTCTCCCGCATGACCGGCTACGTGGACCAACCTTACCCACCCAGTTCCCCCGAATTCAAGACCCTCACCTACACTGCCGAGAATGTCCACGACTTCGCCTGGTTCGCCGATAAGCGCTTTATGGTTCTGCACGATACCCTGGCGGCTCCCGGGGGCGGGGCCGAACCGATCGACGTCTGGTCCTTCTTCACCCAAACGGAGGCCGCGCTGTGGAAAAACTCCATCGCCTACCTCAAGCGCGCCACCCGCTTCTACTCCGACCACGTCGGGCCCTACCCCTACCCCCAGGTGACCGGGGTGCAATCCGCCCTCAGCGCCGGCGCCGGCATGGAGTATCCCATGATCACCGTGATCGGCCTGAGCCACAGTGAATACGGCCTCGACGAGGTACTCGCGCACGAGCTCGGCCACAACTGGTTCTACGGCATCCTGGGCAGCAACGAGCGCGACCACGCCTGGATGGACGAGGGCCTCAACAGCTACTACGAGGGGCGCTACACCCGCGCCTACTACCCCGAGCGGAACGGGCGCACCCAGGTCGTGCCCGGCCGGGAGATCGATTCCGACGCCGTCGCTTACCATTACCTGGCCCGCCTGGGCCGTGACCAGGCACCCGACACGCCGAGCGACAGCCTGGGCTCCTTCAACTACTGGATCGCTTCCTACAGCAAGCCGCAACGCGTGCTCTCCGCCGTGGAGGCGCGGGTGGGCCCCGACCGACTGGACGAGGCCTTCCGCGGCTATTTTCGCGACTGGCAGTTCCGCCATCCCCGTCCGCAGGACTTCTACGCCGCCCTGGGAACGGTAGACGCCGGCGAATACGTGCGGGAGGCGATGACCACCACCACCGACGGTGAATTCAACCGCCTGGCGCTCGAGCGGGAGCGGGATGGCGGCCTGCGTATGCCGCAGTTGGGGCTCGTGACCAACGCCGAATCGGGGCGGTCGCAGCTCTTCGTCGCCCCCCTGCTCGGCTTCAACGAGAACGACGGCGTGCTGGCCGGCCTGGCGCTCCACAACCGCACCCTCGAGCCCCGGCCCATAGAATTCCTGCTGGCTCCCCTGTATGGCTTCGGGAGCCGCCGCCTCGCCGGCTTCGCGGGGGCGCGGTTCCGGCTGACCCGCCCCGCCTCCTGGCTGGACCGGGTGGTGACCGGCGGTGGGATCCAGCGCTTTAGCGACTTCGATCCGCCTTCCCTGAACGGGGTATACGGCTATGACCGCTGGGCCCTCCGCAGTGACTTTTATCTGCACCACCCCGAGGTGAGTGTGCGGAAAAGCCGGGTCTATTCCCAGTTCATCAGCCTGCGTCAACGCCGGCCCCAGTTCGACCAGCAGGGCGAATTGCTGCCCGAATCCAGCCGGCTGGACTCCCGCTTCCTTCGGGTCGGCTACGGCACCCGCGTCGGGCGGGAGATCAACCCGGTGGCCTACGGACTCCGGCTCGAGTACCGCGACGGGGACGGCAGGGAATTCACGCCCTCCGACTACCTCCGGCTCGATGCCTCGGTCAATGGTGGCTACCAGTACCAGGCGAACAAGTTTATCCGCTGGCGGCTCTTCGCCGGGTACTTCCTGTTGCACGACAACCGCGACGGGATCGCCGGCCCGGCCACCGGCCTGTCGCTCGTCGACCAGGCCGCCACCGACTACGCCTACGACGATCTCTACCTCGGCCGCAGCCAGGGCGGGTGGTACCAGCAGCAGCTGGAGACGCGGCAGGGGGGCTTCCGGGCTCCGATCGCGGCGGCCTTCCCCTACGGCCGCAGCAACGATTACCTGGGCGCGGTGAACCTGGACGGTGACCTGCCCTTCCCGATTCCGCTGGGCGTGTACTTCGACGCGGGTACCTACGGCTTCCGGTCCACCCTCAGCGAGGCGCAGCGCAACGAATTCCGCTGGGTGGGCGGCCTGACCCTCAATCTCTTCGGCGAGCAATTCCAGCTGGCCGTACCCCTGTTGGCCGACACCGGGACCCGCAGTTTGCTCCAGCAGCGCGGCAACCTCCTCGAGCGCGTGACCTTCCGGCTGCGGCTTACGCGGCTGCTGCCCTGGCAGTGGATCGATGACTTACCTTAGCGGCATGAGCCTGCCCGACTTCCTGCGTTTCGTAGCGGACCACCCCACCCAGCTGGTCTTCTACTTCTCCCTCATCCCCTTCGCGGCCCTGCTGGCCGGCTGGATGGAGCCGGAGGAGGACCACCTGCCCCCCTGGAATTACCTCTACAGCGCCATGCTCTACCTCGTAGCGGTGCCGGCTACACTAGCGGCCGGGCTCGTGATCTTCCATTACCTGGAGGCCCCGCAGCCGGTGGATGACCCGCGGCTGATTCTCTTCGCCGTCCCCGTCGCCAGCTTCGCCTACACGGCCTACCTGATCAACCGGCGGGTGGCCCTCAGCGCGTTGCCGGGCTTCGGACAGTTGTCCGGCCTGGTGGCCATGGTCGCTGTGGTCCTGCTGCTCCTGTGGGCGGTGACGCGGGCGGGCGTGATCCCGTTCGACACCCTTAAAGTGCAGTACACGGTAGCCATCTTCCTGTTGCTCCTGGTCGGGGTCCGCTCGCTGTGGCATCGCGTGGCGGCATAGGGCGGGGACGCAGGTGCAAGGCAGCGGTCAATCGGCGGCTCTAGTGTATCCGGGCGGCCGTCAATCTCGTACTTTGCGATATAGTCTTCCGCCAAAAACCATGCGTATCTCCCGCCTGCTGATTCTCCTCACGCTGCTCGGTGCCACCGGGCTGGCGGGGCAGTCGCTGGACTACGCGCAGGGCAAACTCCTCGTACAACTGCGCGGCGACGTGGACGGCCGCACCTGGTCGCTCGGCCACCCCGAGATCACCGGCTGGAAGTTGCTCAGCCCGGGTCTCAACGCCTGGCTGGTGGGGTTCGACTGGTCGCGCCACGCCGAAGACAGTCTGCGCGCCCGTTACGCCGCAGACCCCCGCGTGCTGAACGTGCAACTCAACCACCGGCTGTCGATGCGCCGCCGGCCCAACGACCCCCGTTACGCGCAGCAGTGGCAATTTCTGAATACCGGACAAATCGGCGGAGAGAACGGGGCCGACTACCGCGTAGAAACCGCCTGGGACATCACCACCGGCGGCGTGACGGTCAACGGGGACACCATCGTGATCGCCTCCATCGACAACGGCATCGACCTCGACCACGAGGACCTCGTCAAAAACATCTGGGTCAACCGCGACGAAATACCCGCCAACGGCATCGACGACGACCGCAACGGGTACATTGACGATCGCTTTGGGTGGAACACCGCCCTCGACAACAACGACGTGGAGGGGGGCAAGGGGGACCACGGTACGCCGGTCATGGGACAGATCGCCGCCGTGGGTAACAACGGACTGGGCGTTACGGGGATGAACTGGTCGGCCAAGGTCATGAGCATCACCAATGACTTCGACCCCCTTGAATCGGAGGTAGTCGAAGCCTACAGCTACGCCCTGGAGGCCCGCCGCCGCTACGATGCCACCGGGGGGCGGGAAGGAGCCTACGTGGTGGCAACCAACGCCAGTTGGGGGCGGGACCGTGCCTTCCCCTCCCAGAGCCCCATTTGGTGCGCGCTCTACGATACCCTCGGCCGGCACGGGATCCTCAGCGTGGCGGCGGTCCCTAACCGCGACATCGACGTCGATGAGGTGGGCGACCTGCCGTCCCTCTGCGCCTCGGAGTACCTGGTGGTGGTCACCAGCATCGATACCCGCAACCGGAAGGTGAAAGACGCGGGCGCGGGCACCACGTCGGTGGATCTTGCGGCCTACGGGGAGGGGATCTACACCACCCT
>JBGTHX010000028.1:0-18148 GCA_041746055.1 Lewinella sp.
AAATTTATCGGTGTCTCCCTGACGTAATATTCGCAACATTTCAGCGGTGCGGCGGTTGGCTTGGTCGTAGCGTGCCGGGGCGTAGGGGTTCTGCTCCATGAGACCGTGACCGGCGCGGCTGCTGACCGATTTCTCGGAACGGGAGATTAGGAGAATATCGTCGTGATAAGCCTGGAACACCGGGTGGATCCGGTCGGCTACCGGTACGGCATACGCTTCGCTGCTTCCCTCGAGGTCAGCGACCTTACCCCACACCGCCGCCGTGCCGTAAACCGACCGACACGCACTCCCCGAACCCAGGCGCGCCAGGTAACTGGCCTTACGGAAGAACGCGTCCCGATCCGCAAGCGGAGCGAAGAGCCTTTCTTCCAGACTCACCAGGCAGAGGGCCAGCGCACTCATACCCGAAGCGGAACTGGCAATGCCCGCGGAGTGGGGGAAACTGTTGCCCGTCTCAATTCGAAAAGACAACTGCTTCAAGAAGGGATAGACGGGCAGTAGCCGCTCGAAGAAGGCTCTGGTCCGTTCGGTAAATCCCGGTTGCTCCTGTCCGTCCAGCAGCAGGGTCACCTCCACCCCGGCACCGGACGAGCGGCGGGCCTGGTAGTGGAGGGTAGTATCAGTGGCCGCGGCGTCGAGTGTAAAGCTCACCGAAGCGTTCCGCGGCAGCTGCTCGCCGTACTTACCCCAGTACTTGACCAGGGCAATATTCGACGGGCTGCGCCACCGCAGGGCACCCGGTGATACTTCGTCACTGACGACCGTAAGCGAGGCGTTTGTATAATCCATGAACCCGGCCTAGCGGCGCGATCCGCTTTGCTGCTGCTCGGCCCGCTGGTTGCGCTGCATGGGATTCTCCCCTTCGCCCTGGCTGCGCCGTTGGTAGAGATCAAAGCGGTTCACCGCAGATCGGGAAGGGTAGTAGTTGTTGCTGGTGTCCGTATCGGCGGTTTCCAGGAAGGGATCGAGTACGATACCCGTCACTTCTTTTTCGAAGGGAAATACCTTGGTGATTTGTTCCGTACCCATCCGCCAGATCTCGGCGGGGATACGCTGTACCTCTTGGGTGCCATCGGCGAAGGTGAACTCCAGGATGATGGGCATTACCAGGCCCCCGACATTGTCGAAGGTCAGTTCGTAATAGTACTTGTCGGCCTCCAGCACGGCCTGTTCGTCGTCCGATAGACCTTCCAGATAGGCCTTGTACTCCATCTCATCCAGTACGGTAGACTGGAGCGGGTCATAGTCGCTGTAGAAATCCTGCAGCGTGGTGTCGATCTCGTCGTAGGTATTGTCGGCCTGCTCCGCATAGCGAATGTCGCTGATGTTGCGGCGGCCTTGCTCCTGAGTCTCACGAGCTTTGGCGTTCTCCGCTACCGGGTTCATGGTGTTGATGCGGAAGGGCTTGACGCTGGAGAGGGCAATGTCGACGTTGTCGGTGGAGTAGAACCAGCCCCGCCAGAACCAGTCCAGATCGATCGCTGAGGCATCCTCCATCGTGCGGAAAAGATCCGCCGGTGCCGGGTGCTTGAATTTCCAACGGTTGGCGTACATCTTGAAGGCGTAGTCGAACTGCTCGCGGCCCATGACCGACTCGCGCAGGATATTTAGGGCAGTAGCGGGCTTTCCGTAAGCATTATTACCAAATTGCCAGATCGACTCCGAGTTGGTCATGATGGGGGAGATGTACTGCTTGTCGCCCTTCATGTAGTCGACGATCTTATCGGCGGGTCCGCGGCGGCTGGGGTAGCCCCGTTCCCATTGCTGTTCGGCGAGGTACTGCAGGAAGGTATTGAGGCCCTCGTCCATCCAAGTCCACTGGCGCTCGTCGCTGTTGACGATCATCGGGAAGTAGTTGTGGCCGACCTCGTGAATGATCACGCTGATCATGCCGTACTTGGCGCGGTCACTGTAGGTGCCATCGGACTCGGTGCGGCCAAAGTTGAAACAGATCATGGGGTACTCCATCCCGATGTCGGCGGCGTTGATCGACCACGCGGCGGGATAGGGGTACTCAAAGGTGTGGTGGGTGTACCACTTCAGCGTGTGGGCGACTGCCTTGGTGGAGAAGCGTTCCCACAGCGGGTTGCCCTCCTTCGGGTACATTGACATGGCCATCACCACGCTACCGTTCTCCTGCTCAACGCCCATGGCATCCCAGATGAATTTACGGGAAGTGGCAAAGGCAAAATCACGGACGTTCTCCGCTTGAAAGTGCCAGGTCTTCTCCTCCTTGACCTTGGTCTTTTCCCGCTCGACGGCTTCCTCCTGGGTGGCGATCACCACCGGCTGAACGCGGGCCTTGCGGGCTTCCTCCATGCGTTGCCGCTGCTGGCGGGTCATCACCTCGTTTTCATTCTCCAGAGTACCGGTTGCCGCTACGAGGTGGTCGGCCGGTACGGTGATCTTCACATCGTAATCGCCGAAGCTGAGGGTGAATTCCCCCCTGCCCAGAAACTGCTTATTCTGCCAGCCCTCGATGTCGTTGTACTGGGCCATGCGCGGATAGAACTGCGCGATGGTGTAGAGGTAGTTATCGTCCTCCTCGAAATACTCAGAGCCCGAGCGGCCGCCCCCGTCGCGGGCGCGGTCGTTGATATTGTACCAGTACTTGATCTGCAGTTCGGTGCTCTCCCCAGCCGCCAGGGGCTTGGGCAGGTCGATGCGCATCATCGTCTTCTGGATAAAGTAGGTCATCTCCTTACCCCCGCCATCGCGAACGTAGTCGATCTTGAAGCCACCGTCGAAGGTGGGCTCCAGCTGCGAAAGTTGACCTAGCGACATAGCCTCACCCATTTGGTCAGTTCCGGTAGAGTACGTATCGGAATCCAGGGCACGTACATTCTGGTCGAGTTGTACCCATAGGTACTCCAGGTTATCGGGTGAATTATTGTGGTAGGTGATCTTTTCCGTACCGTAGACCCGTTGATTCTCGTCGTCCAACCGGATGTCCATTTCGTAGTCGGCCTTCTGCTGCCAGTACATAAAGCCGGGAGCACCCGCCGCGTTCCGGTACACGTTCGGAGTGGGAAGTTCGGTACCGAGTTGCTGAAAGGGATTCTCTTTGGGAGCTTGGGCGCTGGCTACCGTGGCGAGCAGCAACAGCAATCCCAGGAGGCTAAGTCTGTTCATTTGGCTGAGTTTTATCCGGCTAAGATATTAATTAACAGCCGCATTACTTGCCATACCAACACCATACTCTTGAGCTGACCTGCTCACGACACCTAAGTTTCCTACATGTTCCACGTGGAACAATTTTAAGGTCAGTCACCTATTGTTCCACGTGGAACATCTATCTACGCCAGTAAATACTTGCGGAAGGTATCGTAGTCCGGAGCCATCCGGGTAGCCACCTTCTCCCGGTGGGAAAGTTCGGCAAGGCGCTCGGGAACGGACAACGTCGTGCCAAGGATACGCTCCATATCCGGCAGGAATTTGCTGGGGTGGGCCGTCTCCAGGATAATGCCCCGGGAGGCGGGGTGCCCTTGCTGCCATTCTTTAAGGGCTAGATAACCAACGGCACCGTGGGGATCGATGGTATAACCATACTTGTCATGTACTTCTTTAACGGCGCCTTCAGTAGCGGCGTCCGTAAAGGCGTAGGCGGAGACCAGCTTCCGGAAGGCGGCATGGACATCGGGTCCGGGATGATTCTTCCCGTATAGGTGGCCAAAGAGATTGATCATCCGGGCGAAGTTGCTGGGTGCACCCACATCCATGGCATTGGATAGGGTAGGTACCGAGGGAGAAGGCTGGTACGTGCCATTCTCCAGGTAGCGGGGTACTACGTCGTTGGCATTCGTGGCTGCAATGAAGTGGAGCACGGGTAGCCCCAGTTTCTGCGCGATCAGGCCGGCCGTGAGGTTGCCGAAGTTTCCGCTGGGTATGCAGAAAACTGCCGGATCGCCGCCCGCCTGCAATTGCTTATAGGCCTCGAAGTAGTAGAACGTCTGGGGGATCAGCCGCGAAATATTGATGCTGTTGGCCGAACTAAGGCGCCGGCGCTCCCGCAGTTCCGTATCCAGAAAGGCTTGCTTCACCAGCGCCTGGCAATCGTCGAAGGTGCCATCTACCTCAATGGCACGGATATTTTTGCCCAGGGTGGTTAGCTGTTTTTCCTGGAGGTCGCTGACCTTACCGCTCGGGTAGAGGATCACCACTTCGATACCGGGAGTATCGTAGAATCCTGCCGCCACGGCCCCTCCGGTGTCACCCGAGGTAGCCACTAAAATCGTCAATTCCCGCTCCTGATCGTCATTATAGTAATGCATGAGCCGCGACATGAAGCGCGCGCCGAAGTCTTTGAAGGCCAATGAAGGACCGTGGAAGAGCTCCAACACGTACTTCTGCGCATCCAGTTTAACGACGGGAGCAGGGAAGTTTACCGTTTCCCGCACGATACGGCGCAGGTCTTCGTCCGGGATCTCGGTACCGAGCAGCTGCCGGCTAATGCGAAAAGCGATCTCCTCAAAGCTTAGATCGGGTAATTCCTCAAAGAACAAGCTGGGCAACGGCACGATCCGCTCGGGCATATACAGACCGTTATCGGCCGGCAGGCCCCGGAAGATGGCTTCCTTAATGTCCACCAGGTGGTCCGCATCGTTCGTGCTGTAGAATTTCATGGCTAGGTGATTTGGTGTACTTACTCCGTAACGGACAAAATTTCGACGCCCCGCTGGTTGATGGGCGATACGTACAACTGGCTCTCGATGCCGTGGGCCTGAAAGGCTGCCTGCATGCCCTGACCTACCGCCTGGGCCAGGTAACCACTGTCACAGAGGGCGAACACACTGGGACCAGCTCCACTAATGCTGCATCCCAGGGCACCCCTTTGTAGGGCGGCCTGTTGCACGTCATCGAAGCCTGGAATGAGCTGCTTGCGCTGGGGCTCCACCATATGATCGCGCAGGGATCGGCCCAGCAGGGAGATATCGTTGGTGTAGAGCGCCGTGATGAAGCTTGCCAGGCTTCCCATCTGCCGGATCGCCGTAGCGAGAGGGACTTGTTCACTGAGCACCGCACGGGCATCCCGGGTGAGGATCTCGATCTCGGGGTGGACAACGGCTACGTGCAAACCGGCCGGGACAGGCAGGTGATGTACATCCAGGGATTCGTTGGAGCGGATCAGGGTTATGCCCCCGACCAGACAGGGAGCTACGTTGTCCGCGTGAAAGCTACCATCGGCCACTTCCTCACCCTGTACGGTGAAGTAAAGCAGGGCTTCCCGGCTCAGGGGAGAGCCGAGTAATTCATTGACCGCCACGGCGGCTCCGGCGGCGCTGGCAGCGGAAGAACCGAGCCCCGATCCGAAGGGCATCCGCTTATGAATCTCGAGTTCGATGCCGGTTTCGGGCTGACCGAGGTGCTGTAATAATCGCTGTGCGGCTACTCCGGCAGTATTCTTCTCTACTTCCAGGGGGAGCACTTTATTCCCGGTACCCGTAATGGCCGTGATCCGGATACCGGAAAAGGAAGGATTCAGCCGGGCTACGATCTCGTCTCCGGGCCGGTCGATGGCAAATCCCAGGATATCGAAACCCACGGCTACGTTAGCCACCGTGGCCGGGGCAAATACTCTGACTTCTCTCATCTCACTTAACTTAGGGAGGAACCGATTTGAATGATTTCCGCGAATACGCCCGCAGCAGTGACCTCGGCACCTGCCCCCGGGCCCCGCACCACTAGCGGACGTACGCTGTAGCGGTCCGTAGTGAATACGATCATATTGTCGCTACCACTCAGGGTGTAGAAGGGATTCTCCGGTCCAACGGCCTGTACGCCGACGGAAGCCTCCTCGCCGTCCAGCGTAGCGATCATCCGCAATACCTTACCGGCAGACTCCGCCTTCTGTCTCATTTGCTCGAAGTGGTCCGAGTTTGCCTGTAGTACGGAGAAGAAATCCTCCACGCCGCTCGCCTCCATGGCTCCTTCGGGTAAGAAGGACTCGATGCCGATTCCGTCAGCGTCGAGCGCTACGCCGGTTTCCCGGGCCAGAATGAGTATTTTTCGGGCGACGTCCTTGCCGGACAAGTCCACCCGCGGGTCAGGTTCGGTGAAGCCCTTTTTCTTGGCCTCCCGCACGATCTCGTGGAAGGGCCGGCTCCCATCCAGGTTATTAAAGATGTAGCTGAGTGAGCCACTCAGGACGCCCTCGATCTTGGTGATTCGGTCGCCGCTATCGATCAGGTCGCGCAGGGTGGAGATCACCGGCAACCCGGCACCAACATTGGTTTCATAACGAAACTGCACGCCCCGCTTGTCGGCGATATTCTTCAGCCGCTGGTACTGCAGGTAGCCGGAGGAGGTAGCGATCTTGTTCGGGGTGGAGATGCTGATGCTCTCGTCGAGAATGGTCTCGTAGAAGGAGGCCACCTTTGAATCGGCCGTATTATCGACGAAGATGCTGTTGCTCAGGTTCAGGTCGCGCATGCGACCCAGGTAAACGGCGAGGTCGATGGGTAGGGAAGACTCTTGGAGGGCTTGTTTCCAGTTGGTGAGGTCGATGCCGTCCGCATTGAAGACCATCTTCTTGGAGTTGGCCAGACCGACGACTTTCAGCTCCATACCCCGCCGCTCCCGCAGGTAAGCATTCTGCTGATCGATTTGCCTCAGTAAGGTGCCCCCGATCAAGCCGACCCCCACGATGAATAGGTGCAGTGTTTTGTAGTCAGACAGAAAGAAGGACTCGTGCAGTGCATTGAGCGCCTTCGTTTCGTCCTCCCGGCTGATGACCACCGAGATGTTCAACTCGCTGGAGCCCTGGGCGATAGCTACCGCGTTGATACCGTTCTTACCGAGGGCACGGAATAGTCGGCCGGAGATACCCGGCTGGTACCGCATATTCTCTCCGATGATGGCCACCACGCAGAGATCGCGTTCGACCTTCACTTCATTGACCACCCCCCGGTCAATTTCGAAGGCAAAGGCTCCCTCGACTGCTTCCCGGGCCTGCTCCGCGGCATTGGGCTGCACGGCAAAGCTGATAGCGTGCTCGCTGGATCCCTGGGTGATGAGGATGACGTTGATGCCTGCCGTAGCGAGCGAGCCGAAGATGCGGCCCGCGATTCCGGGCACCCCGAACATGCCCGTTCCGGACACCGTGCAGAGTGCTACGTTATTGATCGAACTGATGCCCCGCACGGCCGCGCCGTTGGGATCACTCTCTTCACTTACTTTAGTCCCGGGAAACTCGGGTTCAAAGGTATTTCGGATATATAGCGGAATGCGCTGCTGCAGCGCCGGCATTAGGGTAGGCGGGTAGATGACCTTGGCTCCAAAGTGGGACATCTCCATGGCCTCGGCGTAGGTCATCTTGGGGATGGTGAAGGCTTTCTTCACCCGGCGGGGATCGGCGGTCAGTACACCGCTCACGTCCGTCCAGATCTCGATCGCGTCGGCCTGTAGACCGGCGGCGAGGAGGGAGGCGGTGTAGTCCGAGCCACCCCGTCCAAGGGTGGTGGTCAGGCCACCCTTAGCTGAGGCAATAAAGCCCGTAACTACCTGAACCTTAGGGTGTTCCCGGTAATGTTCCTGGATCTTGGTATAGCTCTTGTCGAAGGCTACCTTGGCGTTTCCGAAGGTCTTGTCAGTCTTGATGATGCGCCGGGCATCGAGGAATTCGGCGGGTACGCCGGCCTGCTGCAGCGCCTGGCTGATGATGTAGGAAGAGGATCGTTCCCCGAAACTCAGGACGTAATCCATGGTGCGCGGAGAGGCTTCCCGGACCAAAAAAATGCCGTAGAGCAGGTTCTTCAGTACCTCGTGGCTCCGTCGCATCTGCTGGGCGGTCTCCTGCTGGAGTTTATGGTCGGTCAGAAGGTCACCAATCGCAAACTGATGGCGATCCGCGAAGGCCTGGAACAGTTGCCCGTACCGGTCGTCACCGCGAGCCGCCAGCTCGCTCATCTCGATCAGGCTGTCGGTGACGCCCCCGAAGGCGGAAAATACCACGGTGAAGTGGTCACCGGAAGCGTAGTACCCCTTGAGAATGTCGACGATGCCCCGGATGCGACCCGGTTCCGCGACGGAAGAGCCTCCGAATTTAAGAACTTTCATCTGCGCTATACCTGATTATACCTCAAAGATGCCTCATTTCACCGGCTTGGGCCGGTCATGCTCAAACCTTTGACGCGTCGTTTTACGACGGACGGGGCAGGCTTTACAGCAGCGTGGGCGGCCGCAGCGACAGGGCCCACTGCTCGAGTTCGCGCATGGCGGCCGACTCGGAGTCGGACTTATCGCCCTGGCCACAGAGGTGAAGGATACCGTGGATCATTACCCGGTGCAGTTCATTGGGGTAGGACTCCCCGAATTCGTCCGCGTTCTCCCGTACCCGCTCGGTAGATATGAAGAGATCTCCCGAAATGACCGGAAAATCAGCGTAGGGAAAGGTGATGATATCTGTAAGGGTATCGTGCTCGAGGTAGGCCACGTTCATTTCGTGGAGATAGTCATCCGAGCAGAAAATGTAATTGATCTCGCCGGCTTCGGCGCCACGTGCGACAATGATATCGCGGATCCAGTGGGCGAGGCCGTCGTGGGGAGCGGTGGGTAAGTCACCCCCCTCCTCGTGGAACGTGATGTCTTGGGAGTCACTCAGAGCCGGAAGCGCATTTCCACGGTGGAGCCACCGTTGATGTAGCGGATCTTGTCACACAGCTGGTTCATGAGGAACACACCGCGACCGCCGCACTCACAGATCCGTTCGGGGCAAGTGGGATCGGGTAAGCTTTTGTAATTGAATCCACATCCCTGGTCGGAGACGCGAATGGCGAGCCCGTCATTTACCTGGTTGAGATCGATGCTCACCATCTTGGAGCGGTCCTGTTTATTGCCGTGGACGATGGCGTTGGTGACGGCCTCCGTAAGGCTGATGAGCAAGTTATCGTGTTTCTCCTGCGTAAGTTTAAACCGACTGGTGATCTGATCAACCAAGCGTTCAATCTGGTTGATATTATTTGGATCCGACGCGAGTGTGAGCATATACGTGATTGTTCAAAGTAGGATACGGGTAGTTAGGCTGACGGTAAAGAAACATAACATCACAGGCACGGAGGAAAGTTTATAAGGGGCTGATAGACAGGGAACGGAAATATTCATCCACCAATCCCTTGTAATAGGGTTTTAACTCCGGCGTGACCCGGCGGAATTGCTCGACCTCCGCCCGCCGCTGCCGGATATATTCTTCCAGACTGGGAGGGAGTTCTCGCCGCTGCTGCTCCGCGGTGTCAGATTTACGCTTTTCATCCATCTTCTGTTCACGCTCGGCCCGTTCGTGTTCGAGCATGCGGGTGAGGATGTCCTGTTGACGCATCAGGGCGTCGTTGGTCAACCGCTTATTGACCATGTCCTCTTCGGCGGCATTCATTTCCTCGATCAGCTGCTCAAGTTGCCCGTCCTTTCCCTCACCGTTCTGCTGCCGCCCCTTCTGTTTTTCCTCAAGGGCACGCCGCAGCGCGGCCTGCCGGGCAGCCATCTTCGCGAATTCCTCGCTGCTTCCCCCCTGCCCTTCCTTCAGGCCTTCCTTCATCTCCTGCATCTGCTCGCCGATCGATTTCTGCCCTTCGCTGCCGGGATTCTCGCTGGGCTTTCCGCCCTGCTGCCCCTGTTTGCCGTCCTTCGGGTTCTGGCACTGCTGCTGCCCCTGCATCTGTCCGGCCATCTGCTGCTGCATCTGCTCCATGCTCTCGCTCAGCATCAGAGCCAGGTCGTTCAGGCCGGTCATGGCGCGCTGCTGGTAGTTAGCGGCCTGGGGAGTACGGCGCTCCTCGAGCTCGTCGACGGTGCCGCCGAGGTCGTCGCGGATCTCGGTCACCTTCTCATTGATGAAGGTCTCTATCTGGAAGTTTCGCTTAGCGAGGGCCTGGAGGGAATCCCGCACCAGTTCAAAGTCGTTGTTGATCCGGAACTGCTGCTGTACGAGTTCCACATAGCGGGGGGTATTGACCGTGGTAAGGTTAAGCTCGTCCATCGTCTCCTCCTGGTCAAAGCTTAGGTCTACTATATTTTCCAGCAGCTGACGGATGGCGGCCATGTCCTCCTGGTTGCTCTCCATTTGCATGCTCTGCATGGACTGCTGCATTTGCTGGGCCATCTTCTGCATCTTCTGGCCGGCGTCCTGCTGTTTCTTGGCCGCGTCCTTGCGGGGGGATTGTTGCTGTTGTTGCTGCTCCTGCTGCTCTTGTTCCTGGGGCTCCTGGGACTCTTGTTCCTGGGGCTCCTGGGGCTCGCTTTCCTGTGGTTCCTGGGGGGACTGCTCCTGCTGCTCACCGGGCTCCTGCTTGTCGCTTTCCTGTGACTCGGAGGGCTCCTGCTGGGCGTCCTCCATTTTCTTCTGGGCCTCCTCCATATCCTTCTTCACCTCCTCGGCCTGTTCCTTCTGGGTATCGAGGGGCATGGGGCGGTCGAGTTCCTCGTTCTTCTGCTCGGTCTGCTCCATCTTCTCCTGGAGCTTATCGAATTTCTCCTTCAGCTCTTCCTGCTTCTTTTGGAGTTCTTCCATGGGGGTCTCTCCCCGCTCGGTCTCCTCGGCGAGTTCCTGTTGTTCCTCGGCGAGTTCCTCCAGTTTCTCGATGGCGTCCTGCATATCTTTTTCGATCTCGAGTTGCTTGAAGAGTTCGAGCATACGATCCAGTTCGGCTTCGGCTTCCTCGTCGGAGAGCTCCATATCCTCCATCTTCTCGAGGGTCTCGTCCTTATTGAGCTCCTCCATCAGCCGCTGGATCTCCTCCATGAGTTGCTGCATCTCCTCGGAGACGGACTTCTCGAACATCTCCTGCAGTTTCTCCTGCTTCTGGCGGATCTGCTCGTCCTGCTGGGGCTGGTTTTCGAGGTTCTCCTCGAAGGCCTGGCGCGCGTCCTCGATCTGCTGCTGTACCTCCTGTTGCTGCTCGGCGAGCTTTTCGATCTCCTTGCGCATCTTCCAGTCCACTTCCTTTTCCTGGAGCATCTTCTCCCGAAGTTTCTTGGCCTCATCCTGTAGTTGACGGGTGGCCTCCAATGCCTGTTGCAGCTGGTCCTTAACCTTACTGTCGTTGGCTTCCGCCCGCTCGTCCATTTCCTCGCGGGAGGGGACGCGGTAACTCATCACTGCCGTCTTGGCGCTCTTACGGCCATTGACGCCGTCGTTGTCGAAGATCTCGAAGTAGTAGGTCAGGCCGTCACCCGGTGCGAGGGAGACGTCGTTGCGGAGGTCCAGCACGTGGTCGTAGCGCATCTCGGTTCCGGCGGGTCCGCTCACGCGCTGCCGTTCCTCCCGGGCTTCCCCTTCGGCGGGCTGGATGCGGTACACGAAGTCCAGCTGGTTGAGGCCGTAATCATCGGAGGCTTCACCCACGAAGAAGAGGAGCCGTTCGTCCAGGCTATCCTGGAAGGGCTCCACGCTGATGCGGGGGTACTGGTCGGGGATCACCGACAGTCCGTAGGTGATGGAGTCGGCCACGGGCAGGTAATCGTTGCCCACGTAAAGGGTGTAACGGTCGCTCTTCAGGGCCCGCTTTTCAAAGCTGTACAGATCACGGCCGTCGCGGTGCAGCCTGCCGACCGTATCCTCCGCCGCGAAACGGAGATCGATCAGCTCGGTATTCTCGGTATCGAAGGACCACTTCAGACGCGTGCCGGCGGGCACCGTCAGGTCACCCATATTGGTGAATTCCTCGTCGGCCCGGCCGAGATAGCCCGGGTAATCCGCCGTGACGCTAAAGGAGGCGATACTGGGCTTGGGGAGTACGGTGAGGGTGTACTCGGGAGAGGCGATATCCCCGGCGGCGATGCGGAAGGGGGTGTCCTCCTGCACATTGTGGAAAGCGTAGCGGAAGGTGTTATTGCTCTCGCGCTCCAGGCGGTAGCGGTACCCATTCACCTCGATGAAGGCCTCCGCTGGCAGTACCTCGCCTTCCGCCCGTACGGTGAGGGGATAGCTGCCGTACTGGATGACCCGCGGATCGGTCTCGTCGAGGACAAAACGGAAGGGCGCGGGTCGCTCGAAGGTCTCTCCGTTGCGGATGAGGCGGCTGGTGCTGTCGCGGATCAGGCTGGGCGCCGCCACCAGGAGGACCAGCAGCAACAGCAGGGGGGGCAGGGCATACTTGAGGTAGCGGCTGTTCTGGGTCAGGTCGATGGCCGAACGGAAGGGGACCGGGCTGATCTCTGAAGATTTCTGGTCGATAGAAGCGAGCAGCAGGGCATCCTGCTCCACGTCCGCCCGCCGACGTAACTGCAGCACATTCAGCAGTTTGTCTTTTACGTTGCCGAAATGATCTCCGATGATCCGGGCCGCCCGGTCGTGGGAAATGGTCTGCCCCAGCCGGAAGTAGTGCCCCAGGGGCAGCAGCACCCAACCGCCGAAGGCAAATAGGCTGATCGCGAGGAAGCCATACCAGAGCGTACGGCGCGTCGGGCCGGAAAAGTAGAACTGGGACTCCAGCAGACTGACCGCTAAAAAGAGCAGCAGAATCAGCCCTGTACTGTACAGTAGACCCCGGATCGCACTGTTCACGTAGTACTTCCGAATGAATTCGTCCAGCTTGGCAATCAGTTCCTGGTAGTTGTTTTTCGGGGTCATGGGGGATAGACTTGCGGGCCGTTCCTCCAATGTACGAAACGAAGTTCTGTCGGGCTCCTACTCTCTAACGCACGAACGACCCAAAGTATTAATGGCCCGGATGCTACCCTTTAAAATGTGGAAACACATATATTTGCCACGTCCACCACGTGTACAGCTGAAACATTCAATGGTTATTGCCGTTCCGATATTTACGTCTTTATATACATGCCTTTCACCTTTCTCTTTAGCCGCTTATCGACTTTATGTGAGGTAGAATCGACTTTCCTGGTTTAATCGATCTCCGTTTATGTATACTTTAACTTCTTTCCAAATTATGGCCCTCGCCGACCAGGTGATGAGCCAGGGCAATGAGGCACTACTTTGCCTGAATGTGGAGGGAAAGGTCCGATACGCCAATAACTCGGCCTGCGATAACCTCGGCTACCCCTTCGAAGACATGTTGAGCAAGACCTTTGCCGACTACACCCCCGACTGGTCCTCCGAAAGCTGGGGCAGCCACTGTAAGCGAACCATTGAAAACGGTACGGACTCGCTCTACGCCTACCATACCAACTGCTCCGGGTCCCGCTTTCCCGTCGAGTTACGCAGCATTCCGCACCTCATTACCGAGACAAACGAGCAACTGATTTGTACCTTGGTAAAAAAGGCGGAGTACAGCCGTCGCTATATCGCCATGCTCGAGGACGCCGAAAGCTCCCACCGTACCGGGAGCTTCGACTACAATACAGTCGACCACACGATACTCGCCAGCAGTAACCTGATGGCCATGATGGGAACCGAGGACCCCAAGGACCTGAGGCCCGAAAAAATGGTCGGCCGCCTCAGCAAGGAAAACGCCAGCCGCTGGAATACCAGCCTGGAATCCCTCAGGACCGGCTTCTACCGCATGGACGATAATTACCGGATCCAGGTAGCCGGTGACCGCACCGTCCTGATGCACGTGGTCATGTGGTCGCGGGTGCAGGAGGGTCGCGTAGTCGGCATCAAAGGCCACTACGAACTGGTCGACGACACCGCCAAGGAAACCATGATCAGTCTGGAGGAAAACCAGCGCCGCCACATTATCAGCGCCCTGCGCTACACCAACGGCCGCGTTACCGGACCCAACGGAGCGGGCAAGCTGCTCAAGATCAACGGAAAGACGCTCTTCGCACGGATGAAGAAGCTCAATATTAACCGCGACGACTATACCCAGCGCTAGGCCGTCAGGCCGTACAGGAATTCGCCCGTCTTGTAAAACAGGAACAGAAGTACCGCCGCCCCCGCTACGTTCTGCCACCACGGATTGGTCCGGTCGCCCACTACCGATCGACGGTTAGCCAGTACGAAGATCGCCAGCGCGATGAAGGGAAGGAGCAAACCGTTGATAATCTGGGCCAGCAGGATCACGCCCACGATGTCGAGTCCCAACAGGGCTACCCCGAGTCCGCTCACCAGCACCAGCCCCCACGTGGCCCGGAATCCGGCGCCGTCTGTCGACCAGCCCCCACCCTTGCCCAGCAGTCCGCGTCCCGCCATAGCCGCGGCGTAAGGAGCGGTGGTCGCCGAGCTGAAGCCCGCGGAGAAGAGGCCCACCGCCAGCACCGTGCGGCCGTAGGCGCCCAGGGTACGGTCGAGTCCCACGGCCAGGTCCGCAAAGGAGGTAAAGGAAGCAGCCGTGGCGCCCACGATCACAATGGATCCGGTCACGAGCAACCCGATGAAGAAGGAGAGCAGCAGGCCCCGGCGCATGTCGGGTAGCTTGCCGCCGCTGCCGAGTCCCGCGGCCAGAAAGAAGTTGTAGGGTACGATGGTGGTGCCGAGCAGCCCGAGGAGAATGGAGGGGTCGGTACCCGATCCGCGGGCCGGAAGCGTGTCACCACCGATCAGGATGAAGGCCGCGGCAACCACGAAGAGAATTCCCATGACCGCCACCAGGAGCGCCATGACCTGCCCGATCCGGCGGCTGCTACCCGTCCACAGCAAAGCCGCGATGCCTCCCCCGAGGGGGAATACCCACCAGCGACTGAAGGGATAAAGTAGTTGCAGACCGCCCAGCGCCCCCAGCAGGTTCCCCGCCTGGTAGGCCATGCAGCCGAAGGTGACCGCCCCGAAGAGGAGCCAGGGCAGCCAGCGCCCCGCCCGGCCCAGCGGCACGCCCAGGTCCCGGCCGCTCACGATGGTGACCCGGGCCGCCATTTCCATGAATACGTAGCCGGCCACGGCCGCCAGCAGGACGACGGGCAAACAATCCAGTCCTCCCAGGCTCCCGGCCCGGGTAGCGGTGGCTACGGTGCCCGGACCAATGAAGGCCGCAGCGATCAGGGTCCAGACCACGGCGCGCCCCCAGGGGGAAGATGTGTTGATGGTTAGTTGACTTTAGTGAGCCACAGTTTACGGAGTCCGCGGCGGATGGCGCGCTCCTGGCTCAGGTCGACGTAGCTGTGCAGGGGATACTCGCAGTCCCCACAGCGGTGGTAGATGGCAAAGTCGCCGCGGCCGTTGATGTAGATGCGGTACTGGCCGTCGGCGGGATCCTCGTTGCGGCAGCGGTTGCAGCGGGCCATCTTGCGGGCGTAGTGCCAGAGGAAATCGTGGTGTTCGCGCAGGTGAAGCGTCAGTTCGCGGGGCGTGATCCGGATCTCCGTGAGCCGGGTGAGTGGTTTAGTCGAATTCATGGGGCAGTAAAGTTTGGAGCGATAAGCGATCCGGTTTCAAAAAGCATTAACTACTGCCAATAACGCGAATGTTATGTTATACATTTTCCGTAGGTCCAATATATTATTGGGATGGCACCAATTTGGTGCATTATCCGACAACCCCACCCGGGAAATATGTTTGTAGGCTATGATTCTGCTATTGCATTCCCTGATCGAGGCCGTGATCGGCCTGCTGTTTCTCTTTTACCCGCAGGCGGGCGAGCTGGTGCCAGGCTTCGGCGCCTCGGAGGGCCCCAGCTTCGATTTGCTGATGAAAATGTACGGGCTGGCCGCCCTCTACCTGGCCGGGTTGAGCACCTGGGGCTGGTACCGCCGTACGGATACGCCGACCTTCCTGCTGGTTACCCTGAGCCTCAGCGTATTCCACTACGCCATGATCGGGGTACAGACGATCTACAACACCGATTCCCGCGCAGCCCTGCTCCACTTTCTGCTGGCCATCTTCCTTACCGGACAGTACCTGGGCCGACGCCGGGAGGGCTGGACCGAGCGTCAGGCGTAGGGATTCAGACGGCCAAACTTTTTTTGTGATTGTTTTCCACTATGTTTTCCACAGGGTGTAAAGGGGGCCCCGGAGCGAACAGAAAGTGCAGGTAAACCACCACCGCCACTACCGCTATGGCGGTGAACTGGTGGGCCACACCCAGCCCCACCGGAACCTGGCCTATGCTATTAACCAGGGTGAAAATTCCGAGCAACGCCTGGGTTATCAACAGGATTATCAACAGGGTGTTGGTTACCCGTAATTCCCGGTACTTTAGTTGTTTACTGCAGCGGTACACGAAGTACAAGGCCATGATAATCAGGGCATAAGCCGTAGTGCGGTGCAATAGCTGGAACAGCGCCGGCTGGAAGAGGCTCGCCTCGTAGTGCACCAGGTTCTCCACATTCCAGGCCGATCCGTCTAGAAGCACGGGCGCGATCACATGACCGTTCATATCGGGCCAGGTAGGATAGGGAAGCGCGGCCCGCGCCCCGCTCATCACGCCCCCCAGCAACAGCTGTGCGCCGAGCAGGATAGTGAGGGGCCAGCGCAATTTTTCCACTCCGGACTGTGGAAAACCCACGGCCTGCGGACGGATCACCTTGAGGGTCACCCAGAGGAGGTAAGAGAAGAGGGCAATGCCCAGCGCGAGGTGCAGCGTGAGCTTGTAGGCGTTCACCCAGGGCCGGTCAATCAGGCCACTGGCCACCATGATCCAACCGAAACTGGCCGCCAGGGCCGCCAGGAGCACCACCACGCCCAGCCGGCGCATCAGGGGGCGGTCCAGGTAGCCCTTACGCCAAAAGGCCAGGAAACCCACCGCAAACACCAAACCCATCGTCCGCGCCCACTGCCGGTGGAACCACTCCCAGAAATAGATGAACTTGAAGTCCCCCAGCGTCATATCGCCGAAGATCTTGGCGTACTGCGGCGACTGCTGGTACTTCTCGAACTCCAGCTGCCAGTCGGCGGCGTTCAGCGGCGGCACGGCCCCGCTCACCACCTCCCACTCCGTAATGGAAAGCCCCGACTCCGTCAGGCGCGTAATGCCCCCGATCACGATCTGTCCGACCACCATGACCAGCCCCACCAGGATCCAGATCTGGACGGCGGAGGGGTAGCGGCGCGGCAAGTTTTCCATACTCTTAATAGTTATTATCTATTCAAAAATTTAAAAGACTTCATCATTATTAGACGTGTGGAAAGCGGGAGAACATTATCGCCGGCGGCTTGGATATTCCATTCTCCACCCCGGACGTACCCCCTTCCACATGCTTTACACAGCCTAACAAGCGGACAATCAAAGGGATTTGGTTTCTGTCCACATTCCGGACGGCCGTTCTCCCCGGATAACTTATGTGACACTGCGATGGGGAAAGCACCCTCCAAGCCGTGAAAAGCCGGTGGATAGAGATTGTGGAGAGCTGTGGAAATGTGGATAACCACCCCTAATTCGCGCCTTTCGCGCCCACCCTGTGGATAAGTCCCCGGTTTTCCCACGTTATCCACCACCGAGTGGGGAAAACGTGGTTTCATAAACCACTGTCCAACAGAGCATTTACGGATTCATAAAATCGGGCTGTGAAGAATCGTGGCCGCTATTCGCCCACCAACTCCATCCACTCCATCTCCTTTTCCTCGATGGCCTCGTTGACCTCCGCGAGCTCCCGGCCGAGGTCCGCGATCTTCTCCGGGGTGAGGGAAGCCATGTCGTTGAACTGCCGGTTGATGGTGGCCTTGCGCTCCTCCAGCTTCCCGATCTGTCCCTCCACGCGCCGGATGGCCTTGCGCTGCTCCTGCGTGAGGTGGTTCTCGGGGGCCGGCGGGGGCGGGGCCGCGGGTGCCGAGGACTTCGCGGGAGCGGGGGACTGCTGCGCTTCCTCCTTCAGCTGTTCGCGGTATTCGGTGTAGAGGCCGTTCCAGTCGCGGATGCGGCCCTCCCCCTCGAAGATGAAGAGGTGATGGGCCAGTTTGTCGAGGAAGAAGCGGTCGTGGCTCACGATCAGCACGCAACCGGGGAAGTCCAGCAGGAAATCCTCCAGCACGTTGAGGGTCATGATGTCGAGGTCGTTCGTAGGTTCGTCCAGGATGAGGAAGTTGGGGTTCTTCATCAGGATGGTGAGCAGATAAAGCCGCCGCCGCTCGCCGCCGCTCAGCTGGCTTACGTAAACCTGCTGTTGCTTGCTGTTGAACATGAAGCGCTCGAGCAGACCGCGGGCGGTGAGCTTGAGTCCCTTCTCCAGGGGGATGAATTCGGCGATCTCGCGCACGACCTCGATCACCCGCATGTCCTGCTTGAGGTTGATGCCGTCCTGGGTGTAGTAGCCGAAGTGGGTATTGCTGCCGTGCACCACCTTGCCGGTGTCGGGCTCCAGTTCCTTGGTGAACATGTGCAGCAGG
>JBGTHX010000029.1:0-1577 GCA_041746055.1 Lewinella sp.
GGAGAACCCGTCCTGCGCCGGGTAGAGAAGCGGCCCGAACCCGCAGGCTTTGCGCAGATTGACCGCCTGCTCACAGAACGTCTGCCGGAATGCAATATCATCGACGTGCTGACGGACACGGAACACTGGCTGCACTGGACCTCTGCTTTTGGCCCACTTTCCGGCTTTGAGGGACGGCTCGTTTCGCCCGAGCAACGGTATGTCACGACCACCTTCTGCTATGGCTGTTACCTCGGCCCGACCCAAACTACCCGCTCGCTCAAGGGCCTGGATCGCTTCCAGGTCGCCTACGTCAATCAGCGCCATATCACGGAGCAAAATCTCCTCGATGCCAATGTGGCCGTGATCAATCGCTACAACCGTTTCATGCTGCCCAAGCTGGGGGGCTCCGGACAACGGGCGGCCGCAGATGGCACGAAATGGGATGTCTACGAACAGAATCTGCTCAGTGAGTATCACATTCGGTATGGCGGCTGGGGCGGGATTGGTTACTACCACGTCTCAGCCACGTACATTGCGCTGTTCAGCCACTTCATTGCCTGTGGGGTCTGGGAAGCGGTCTACATCCTGGACGGGCTGCTAGAGAATCGATCGGAGATCCGGCCGGACACGTTGCATGCCGATACGCAAGGGCAATCGGAAACCGTCTCTGGACTGGCTTATCTGCTGGCGATTCTTGATGCCTCGCATCCGAAATTGGAAGGAGCTGACCCTGTATGCCCCGACGCAGCACTTTGTGACAGAGCAGGTGGAGCACCTGCGTGACCTGTTCAGCGATACGGCCGCGTGGAGTCTTATCTGCACCCATCTGCCGGATATGCTGCGGGTGGCCATCTCGATCAGTCAGGGCAAGATTCGCTCCTCAACCATTCTCCGTAAACTCGGCACGGAAAGTCGGAAGAATCGGCTGTATGTTGCCTTTCCTGAACTCGGCCGGGTCGTCCCGACCATCTTTTTCCTCCAGTTTATTACTGATGAGGAGCTGCGCCGGACTATCACCGCCTCAACGAATACGGTCGAAGCCTGGAACCAGTTCGTGCAGTGGGTCGCCTTTGGCGGGGAAGGTGTGATTCGGCAGAACAATCGGGAAGAGCAGCGCAAAATCATTCGCTACAATCACCTGGTGGCCAATCTCGTGGTGTTTCATAATGTGGCGGCGATGACGCGGGGCCTCCAGGAACTGGTTGATGAGGGCTATGCGGTCACCCCGGAAATCATTGCCGGCTTCTCCTCGTACAAGACCGGCCCTATCAACCGCTTCGGTGCGCCAAGAAGCGCTTGGAGAGAGCGTTCCCCTCCGGGAACCCGGTGCGGAGTACACCGGTGGCTAGAAGGACATGCAGCCTGACCCGAGGCAGACGGCTGTGTGAAGCTCCTTCAACAACGCGGCTGAGGGGCGGCCTACCGCCTTGAGAGCTGCTATCCAGAGTGTGGTTAGGGTTACGCAAGAAACTGCTGTTTGAAGCGTCGAATGATGGACCATCTGATCACGGTAGGCAGAGGATGGAGTTACCGGAACCCTTGTCTCGAACCGACAAGGGTAACCTCGTACGGGTAGGCACTCAGTACTCCATGAC
>JBGTHX010000030.1:0-12515 GCA_041746055.1 Lewinella sp.
GTACGGTAATGGCCTACCTGATGATGATGGCCTTCTGGGTGGATCAGCTGCAGCAGGCCGCCAACCAAACCTTCCGCACGCTGCTCGGCGGGCTCAAGACGAAGGTTAAGCTCTGGGATAGTCTGCGCACGGTCTTCCGCATGGTACCGGCACCGAACATGCAGAAGTTACACCTCGAAATTGCGCAGATGTACTGCATCAGGCTGATCTGACCCATAGTGAGAACTGCTGCGGTTACTCGGCTTCGGCGGACAACGACAGTGACGGCTATACCAATCAGGACGAAATCGATAACAAATCGGCCGACCAAACGGTAGAGGACGTCACCTGTAATGGCGGCAATCAGCCCGACGATTTTGATAAATCTGCCGGTGGCACCCTCGTATCGGACCTCAACGATACGGACGATGACAACGACAACATCCCCGATGCAGACGACCCCTTTCAGCTGGGGGATCCGGACGACAACGGCAGCGATGCGTTCGATCTTCCAGTGGTAAATGAGTTGCTGTCCGATAATCCGGAACTGAAGGGATATCTGGGCCTGGGCTTTACCGGGATGATGAATAACGGTGCCGCCAATCCCAACTGGCTGAATTGGCTCGATCGCCGCGACAACACTACCGATCCCAACCCGAACGACATCCTCGGTGGTGCGGTCGGCGCCATGACCATGCAGATGACCTCCGGGACCGCTCTCGGGACCGCCAACAGCCAGGAAAAGGCTTTTCAATACGGCGTAAACGTAGACGAGAACGTCGGCACCTTTACCGTCGAAGGTCGCTTGTTCAATTTCACCGAAAACCTGCAATTGTACGACATCTCATCGCCCGCTAACGGTGAGCTGGGTCTGTTCATCGGTGACGGTACACAGAGCAACTACATTAAACTGGTGCTCACCGCGGGTGGTAGTTTGCAGGCCCTGCAGGAAATCAACGATGTCCCTCAAACGCCCCTTACCGCAAGTGTTGCGCCCAGCCAAGATATCGTCATGTACTTCCAGGTGGAGGCGGCCAGCGGTGCCGTCACGCTGCAGTATTCGGTAGATGGCGGGAGCGTTCAGACCCTGGGCACCATCAATGCCGGGGGAAGTATCCTATCGGCCATTCAAAGCGCCAGCACGCCCCTGGCCCTGGGCCTGATCGGCACGTCCAACGCAGCGGGTGAGGAAGTGGAAGGCACCTGGGACTACCTGAATGTACAGAGTACCCAACCCTTCGTGGAACTGGCCCTCCCGGACATTGAGGCGATGATCAGCGACAATGACCAGACCTTCAACCTCGATGACTACTTCGGCGATGACAACGGAGACGGAAACCTGGTGTACTCCGTCGAAGACAACACCAATACGGCCGTTGGCGCGAGCATCGCCGGCAGCACGCTGACCGTTTCTTTCCCGGCCACGCCGGAAGTTTCCCAGCTTACCATCCGGGCGACAGACAACGGCGGACTGTTTGTGGAGCAAACCTTCACGGTCACCGTTTCCGACGAGCCCGTACCCATCCTGCGCATCCGGGCCAATGGACCAACCCTTGCGGCTACCGATGCGCCGAACCCGGACTGGGCAGGCGGCTCGAGCTCCGGCGCATACACAGGCACGTCTAATGACTACACCTACGCCGTGAACACGGGTAACTTTTCCACCCAGAATGCAGCTGGCCGCCACGCCTCCCTCCCCGATTACGTGCCTCAGGCCATCTTTACAAACGAGCGATATGATCTTCCCGCGGGAGACGAGATGGAGTACACCTTCGGGCTGCCCAACGGCAACTATTTCGTGCGGCTGTACATGGGTGACGGCTACAACGGGACTTCCGGGATCGGAGATCGCGTATTTGATATCTCCATCGAAAACCAACTCGTGCAGGATGCACTGGATCTGGTGGCCACCTTCGGCCACAATACGGGCGGCATGCTCGAATTTCCCGTGAACCTCACGGATGGCACGCTGAATATATTATTTGGACACTCCGTGGAGAACCCACTGATCAACGGCATCGAAATTTTGTCCGCCAGCGGTCCGGCCGCAGCGTCAATCACGGTAGCGCCCATTCCAAACCAAAGCAACCTGGAAGGCGACCTCATCAACCTGACGGTAACGGCTTCCGGCGGAGATGCCAACGAAAACTTCTCCTTCAGTGCGACCAACTTGCCGACGGGCATCCAGATCGAACCCACCACCGGTCTCATCTTCGGTACTATTGAAGCCGGCGCCAGCGCGGGAAGCGTCTACAGCTCGGTAGTGACGGTAAGCAAGCCAGGCAGCTCCACGGTCAATACACCCTTCAGCTGGACGGTGAGCGGCCCGGTAGGTAATGCCACCTGGAACGACCAGACCGATGATGAGAATTATACGGCCCGTCACGAATGCTCCTTCGTCCAGGCCGGCGATAAATTTTATCTCTTTGGCGGTCGGGAAAACTCCACCACGCTGGACGTATACGACTACCAGGGCAAAACCTGGAGTCAAATTAATAACTCCGCGCCCGCGGAATTCAACCATTTCCAGGCGCTGGAATACCAGGGATTGATCTGGGTAATCGGGGCCTTCAAAACCAATGGCTTCCCCAACGAAGCGCCAGCCGATCATGTCTGGGCTTACAATCCCGCCACCGACGAGTGGATTCAGGGGCCGGAAATTCCGGCTGGCCGGAAGAGAGGCTCGGCGGGCTTAGTGGTCCACAACGGCAAATTCTACATCATTGGTGGAAACACCATTGGCCACAACGGTGGCTATGTCTCCTGGTTCGACGAATTCGATCCAGCTACGGGCGTCTGGACGGCCCTGGCGGATGCCCCCCGCCCCCGCGATCATTTTCATGCGGCCGTGATCGGTGACAAGCTTTACGTAGCGGGCGGACGCCTCTCCGGCGGCCCCGGCGGAACCTTCGCCCCGCTCATCGCCGAAGTGGACGTCTACAACTTCACCACCGGCACCTGGTCCTCCGCACCCAATCTGCCTACTCCACGGGCGGCGGCCTCAGTAGCCCCCTTGAATAATGAACTATACGTTATCGGCGGGGAGATCGGGGAAGATTTGCAGGGCAATACTGTCGGCGACGCCGTAAAAACGACCGAAGCCTTCAACCCCGCTACGGGGACCTGGTCGACCAAGGCCAATCTACTGACCGAACGACACGGCACCCAGGTCATCCAGTCCGGAAACGGAATTCACGTAGCGGCTGGCTCCAGCTCCCAGGGCGGGGGTGGAAAGATGAAGAACATGGAGTTCTTCGGAACCGACAATCCCGTTGGCACGCCACTTACGGCCAGCCAGCTCCAGACTCCGGGTAGTGTAGCCGTCAGCACGAACAACCCGTCCGATATCACGGTGAGCGCTACGGGAGGCAATACCGCCGTTATTATTACCGACGTAGTGATCTCCGGCCAGAATGCCGCGTCATTCATCCTGAATACCCCCGTCGATTTCGCTATGCTCGAGCCCGGAGCCAGCCTGAACCTCTCGGTAGGCTTTAGCGGCACCACCGGAGGCGAGACAGCTACGCTGGAAATCGAGTACGGGAATGCCGGCACCGCCACGATCACGCTGAACAGCACCGTAGTGGCCCCCGGAAGCGTCCTGTACCGGGTGAACGCGGGCGGACCACTCACTGCTACCAACGATACTGATCCTACAGACTGGTCCGCCGACCAGGCCACCTCGACCGCCAATGGTACCGCGGCTACGGGTACTCCCTCGCCCTACTTTAACGTGACCCCGCCGGCGCAGGACATTACTTACGGCACCACCTTCACGGGCACCAACAGCACGGGCTACCCCGACGCGCTATTCTCTACGGAGCGGTACAGCACGGTGCCCAATCCCGACAATATGCAGTGGGACTTCCCGGTAGAGAATGGAACGTACACCGTCAACCTGCTCTTTGCCGAAATCTGGACCGGGGCACAGACGCCCGGTACGCGGGTATTCGATGTGTTGGTGGAAGAAGATCCGGTACTCACAAACTTCGACCAGACCGTAGCCTACGGTTGGAATACGGCCGGCGTGGAAACCTTTTCCGTAACCGTCACGGGCGGCAACCTGGACATTGACTTCCTGGTGAATGCGCAGAACCCCAACCTCAAGGGCATTGAAATAATTAATAGCGGAACACTCCCGGCAAACAATCCTCCCGTGGTCTCGACCCCCGGAGGACAGTTCGGAATCGAGGGCGACAACGTCACGCTACAGATCAATGCTTCGGATGAAAACGCCTGTAGCGGCTTAACTTATAGTGCGACCGGGCTTCCGTCTAGCCTCACTATACACCCAAATTCCGGCCTTATCTCAGGCACCCTGGATGAAAGCGTAGTGGGTGGACCCGCCGGCGCCTTTATCGAGAGCGACGGAATCGTCGTGATCGAGATGGAATCGGCGGAGACGCTGTCCGGGTCCTGGAAGGATGCCTCCAATTACAGCACTACCTTCTCTCCCAACGTCAATAATCCGACCGGCGCCGCCGGCAGTGACTTTATCGTCTGGCAGGGGGGGCAGTCGCTCAGCAGCCCGGGAAATGGCCTCTTGACCTATCCGGTAGAGATCACCACCCCGGGAGTCTATCGGTTCCAATGGCGCAACCAGGTGGGCAACGGAACGAATACTACGGACCACAACGACACCTGGTTGAAGATCGAATCCGACGCGTTCTACGGGCTAAAGAGCGGAAGTACCGTCTGTCCGAAGGGACTGAACCCCGCCGAAAATGAATGTAGTGGGAACTCCCCCGAGGGCGCCGGATCCGGAGGGTGGTTCAAAATCTACTCCAGTGGAGCGAATAATTGGAGCTGGAGCACCAATACCAGCGACAACGACGCCCACCAGATCTATGCCCGGTTCGATGCGCCAGGCGTGTACAATATCCTGGTGTCGGCACGCTCGTCTTCCCACGTCATCGACCGGATGGTTCTGTCACATGCCGACTACTCCGGTAGTGCGACAAGCCTAAGCCTACCCGAATCTGAGCGCAAACAGAGTAATACCGCCGGCGCGGCTGCGGGCAGTCCTTACAATGTAATCGTGACGGTGACCGATGGCTGCGCGCCCGCGCTCAGTACGTCCGTCGCTTTTACCTGGGACGTGTTTGAGGAGTCGGCAGCCAGTCTGACCCTGACCGCTACGAGCCAGGGGCGCACCGACGCCAGTGGAATGCACACCGTCGAGTTGTACGCACTGAACGATCTGTCGACCCCTCGCTACACCTACACCCCAACTGCTGATGCAAGCGGAGAAATGACGGTGGCAGGATTTGCCCCCGGTGAGTACAAGGTCCTCGTGAAACGGGTCGGGTATCTGCAACGGGTAAAAACGCTGACGCTGACCGGTGGCAACGTATCCACTGCATTCACCCAACTCAAGGCGGGTAATCTCAATGCAGACAATACCGTCAGTATCCAGGACTTTTCACTCCTGGCCAGTTCCTTCAATCAAACCGGACAGGCATCGGACATCAACGGTGACGGCATTACCAATATCCAGGACTTTTCACTCCTGGCTTCCAATTACGGGGAGAGCGGAGATTCGCTAGCCGATAATCAATAACATTTATTTGACCGGGATAAGATGGCTTACCATCTTATCCCGGCACTATTCATCTCATCTGTCCCTGGCGACAATACATATGCTTATGAACACCACACTACATATCATGAAGCGCAACCGTTTATTCTTGAAGAGCATTCTCAGGGTCGGTCTGATGCTGCTCCTGCTGTTGCCCGCGTGGCTGCTCCAGGCACAAGTCGATTTGGTCCTTTCGCCCGCTTCGCCTACCGTTACCGTCGGAGACGACTTTACGGTGACCCTACAGGTGCAGGCGGGCACGCAGGAGGTCGACGGTATCGAAGCTTATTTGGATTTCGATCCTGCATTCGTAACCGTCAACTCGGTAGCGTATGACGCAACTGCCGAACTGCCTACGGTACTGCTAACCCCTGGTGCCAATGCTTCCGGCCAGATCGGAGCGGCAACCGGCAACCTTACCGGCTTCGCTTCCGGAACCTTCGATTACTTTACCATCAACCTGACGGCTACCGCGGCCGGGGCCACTTCAATCGTTTTTTCTTACGATCCCGGCCCACCCTACCGGGTCACCGACGTGGTTAGAAGCGGCGATCCCGTAATTGGAATTGCTGTAGGTACGTCCATCACGATTGAAGAGCCCGCTACCAATGTGCCACCGACGGTAAGTATTACCTCGCCTTCTGGAGGAGCCGTCTTTGACCAAGGCGCCGATGTCGTCATTTCGGCTACGGCCGATGATACCGATGGTTCGGTGAGCAGTGTTGCTTTCTTTGACGGAAGTACCCAGCTGAGCGTAGACAGCGAAGCGCCCTACTCCGCAACCCTGCTTAATATATCGGCGGGTGCCCACACCCTGACCGCTGTAGCGACGGATGACGATGGAGCTACAACCACCTCTTTGGCGATAAATGTCACCGCCAACGATCCTGCGCCTTTTCAACTCTGTATCGCTTCCGGTTCTGCTGGCCTCGAAGCCTTCGGTCGCATTTACGAAGGGGATAACAGCTCCGTGGGTGGGCATCCCACACGTACCAATGGCAAAAAGTATGCCGGATATAATGGTGCTATCGCGGGAACAAATGATCCGGCGGAGCTACTCTTATTTCAAGAAGAGATATACGGTGGGAAATCAGGTCTAACGGGTAATGACCCCGCATTTACTTACGACGTTCCCGTAGCAAATGGGTTTTATGCGGTTGACCTTTATTTCGCTGAGGTTTATCACCCATCCTCCGGCGGACGTATTTTTGATGTTTTTCTCGAAGAAAACTTGATTCTCGATGAATACGATCTGGTTGACCCGGCTAAAGATGGATTAAGCTCAAACCAAACAGCAATTACCCGTACTTACTTCGTACAGGTCGCTGATGGTGAACTCAGTGTACAAATCGGACCGGCCTCGGTTGATAACGGGAAACTTTCCGGACTCTGTATTACCCGAGTAGCGAGTGCAAATTTAATGCCATCCACCTCCTTTGCCGCTTTGGATGCCGAAGCGCTCATGCCGGCCGATATTGACCTCGGCATTACCGACCCGGAAGGCGATGATCTTACTATTACGCTGAACCCTTCTCTTCCCGCAGGTCTCACGCTTGACCTGGCAAATTTGAAGATTACAGGTACCCCTGATGTTGCGACGGTGGGCACTTACACCCTCAACGCCATTATTTCGGATGGTACCAGCGCCCCGATTACTCGGGAATACACTTTAGAAATTTCCGAACCGGGGGCTAACGATCCTCCGACCATCGGCGCAATTGCAGACGTCGCCGTCAATGAAGGCGATGCCATCTCGGTAAATGTGACTGTGACCGATGATAATCTACCAGCCGCAAGCCTTCAGATCTTTGACAAGAGTGGTGGTGGACCCCACCCATTCATGCCGTCTACCGCCATATCCGGCTATACTAGTACGGATAATGGTAATGGAAACTATACCCTTGACTGGACCCCGGCCGCTGGTGAAGGTCGCTCGTATTACGCGGTCGTTGTCGCTGACGATGGTATTAACCCAGAGGTTAGTCAGTCATTTACAATCGACGTGGCCCAACAAATTCCGGGTACGATCTTGTCTCGGACATTTAACAATCCTTTCCCTTGGTACGGCAGTTCAGCGCCGGGAGCAGGGTTTTCCGTCGCAATAGAAACCACTCCCGCCAAAAATATTGGCTATATCGACAATGGTGATTTTGTCGAGTATTGGGTAAATATTCCTGCCGCCGGTATATACGAATGGCGATTCAGCGGAGCTAAGGGAAATGGAGGCATTACGACGGTCACTTTGTCCGAAGAAAACGGTGGGTTTAGCGCAATCGGAACCGTCGATATTCCGAATACCGGATGGCAGACGTACAACGACTACTTAGCGGATGTCACTTTTTTCAATCCGGGCTTACAGAAAATCAGGCTTGATTTCAATGGTGGATCCAACACCGATGAATTTGAATTTACTCTGATTACCCCGTTCGACAACACCCCGCCTGTGATCGTCCTTCTCGGCGACAATCCTTTGGAACTAACCGTAGGTGATGCCTACACCGAATTAGGTGCTACAGCCTCTGACGACACCGATGGCGATATCTCAGGAATCATCGCAATCGATGCCTCCGCAGTCGATGTGAATACGGTTGGTTCTTACGACGTAACCTATAATGTGAGCGATGCGGCCAACAATGCAGCCACTGAAGTGATACGCATGGTGAACGTAAATCCACAGACCAATACAGCACCCTTCGTTACGATTGTCGCCCCAGTTGACGGCTCCACTGTAACCCGGGGCACCCCCATCACCCTGACGGGCACGGTGAGCGACGCGGAAGAAAACGACCTTGCCACCGGGCTCCAGTGGACCTCCAGCGACGTCCAGTTCTTAACTAATCCTACGAATGGTACCGGTGCCAGCATCACCGGCCAACTGGTAACACCGGGCAGCCAAACGATCACCGCTACCGTCACGGACAGTGGCGACCTCAGTGGTTCCGATGCCGTCACCGTGACGGTTTCCCCCCCTCAAGTGAGTTTTACGGCCCCCGCAGAGAATGCCACGCTAGCATCCACCGACGTCCGGGTGCAGTGGACGGCTACCAATGTATTATACGGTTTGCAAGAACACTTCCACCTTTTCGTGAATCCGGCGGATGTCGATAATATCGATTACGACGCCCGGATATCCACGGCCTCGCAGTCTGGACAAACCTTCTGGGACCTGACTGAGCTTGACGGTATCACTTCCGGTACCAATACCGTAGTAGTACGCGTGGCCAACCAGTTTCACGAGGAACTCCTATCGGACCAGAATGATCCATCCAGCTTCGTCCAGGACGTACTCACCGTTACGGTTGATTTGAACGGCACAGTGGAACTGCCCGGCCCCTGCGAGAACACCCTATACCGCATCAACGTCGGCGGCTCGGCCCAGCCTTCCGCGGACGCTACCCCGCTGGGCTGGAGCCCGGATACCGGGACATTCGGTACCGCAGGGAACTCGCCTTACCTGGCTGCCAATTCCACGGGAGGCAGCACCTACAGCGGGAATAGTGGATCCGCGCATCCCGGGTCGATCATTATGACCGACCCCACCGTGCCCTCCTCCGCTCCATCCAGTATTTTCAATACGGAGCGCTACGATGTCGGCAGCGCCCCGGAAATGAAATGGGAGTTCCCCGTAGCGTCCGGCACTGAGGTACAGGTGACCCTGTTATTTGCCGAACTGTTCGGGAGCATCGATGCTCCGAACAAGCGGGTTTTTGACGTGGAAATCGAAGGAATCGTCTATCCCGCCTTCCATGACATCGATCCATTCGCCATCGCCGGTCCGAAAGGGGCGTTTACCCGTTCCATCAGCCTTACTGTAGAGGACGGTACGCTCGATATTGAATTTCTTCACGGCGTAGAGAACCCCGCCCTTAAGGGCATCCAGGTCTGTGGCCTGTCCGACGCGGTGGATAATACGCCACCGGTTATTGCCCTGGTCGGCAATAACCCACTCAACCTGACGGTCGGAGACACCTATACCGACCCCGGAGCCACTGCCTCGGACAACGTGGACGGAGATCTCACCGCCGCCATCGTGGTGGGAGGCGATGTAGTGAACACCAGTGTCGTGGGCACCTACGAGGTCACCTACAACGTGACCGACGCGGCCGGCAACCCGGCGGCAGAAGTTACCCGATTGGTGATTGTCAATGAGACCAGCTTAGCCTGTGCTTACGTGGCCATCGATCCCACCAGTAATAACCTGCTCACGGCAAGTACCTTCTCCAACGGATTGATCATCACCAATAATTCCCAAGGCAACCTCAACATTACTTCGGTAAGCTTCGACCTCAGTACGGCCATTTACCCCAATATGGTCTTCGATCCGGTCGGAACCGCGGGCGATGCTACCGCCAAATGCTTGACCGTGACCAGCCAAACGGGCGGTGACAACAGCGTAGGACTGACCATCCCGGGAAATGGCGGGTCGGGATCCGACCCCGATTGTACCACTCCGTTTGCGGGGGAAACGGTTGTCGGCAATGGCGGCTATTCCGTGCTGAACGTAGCTTTCAACGACTTCGAACCGGGAGAGAGCGTCAACTTTGCGATCGACATCGACCCCACCAGTATTGAAGGCTTCAATAGTGCCGGTAATGCCGGGGCCATCTCAGGCCTGGAGCTGATCGGGGCCACCGTCATCGTAGAATTTTCCGACGGTCAAACCCTCACCACTGCTTCCGGCGAATTGTATCGTATTCAGCCCGATGATATGGGCGGTTCCGAAAACTACTTCTATCCAGGCAGCGAAAATGCCGCTCCGGGACTTACGGTACTGGGGACGACTGGTGCGACGACAGCCCCTGGTTTCGTCGATGCCACCGTCAACGGAGAAACGCAGACCGTACAAGTCACCGGCACTCCGGGAGAGGCGGTATCACTGCTGATCATAGAAAGCTCCATCGAGGATCTGGGCCCCGGGATCATTCCCGGTCCGTTTGAAGCCAACAAGGCTCAGTCGGTACAGGAACTGGACGCCATAATCGGCAACGGAGGCACGGTCGACATTCCCGTCACGCTATCGGACAATGCCAGCGGCGAGATTTACCACTTGGTAGCCGTCAAGACCCGGGCCGACGATGGCCTTTGTGGTGTGGGTACGTCCAATGCTTCCGAAGTATGGCGGCTGAAGGTGAATTCCGCTTTCGGCGAGCCGAATGTACTGATTGAAGTCACACCCGGTGGTACGCTCGGCGCTTCCACGTATGGCGGCAGCGGTAACTTCCAAATTACCAACCATTCCACGGGTAACCTACAGGTAACCGGAGTATCCTTCGATCTCTCTACGGGTATCCTGCCGGATATGGTTTTTGACCCCACCGGTTCGGGTGGCGATGCTACGGCTCAGTGCTTTACGCCCGGCGGAACTGCCGCTGCGGTTGGCCTGGTGACCCCGGCCGACCCGTGCGCAAGCCTGTTCTCCGCCCCTCGCAACGGCGGCTTCGATATACTGAGCACCACCTTCAGCGACTTCGACCCCAGTGAGACCTTCTCCTTCTCGGTAGACCTCGACCCCAACAGCATTCAGGGGGTAGCTGGTGCCGGCAATGCCGGAGCCGTATCGGGGTACGAAATTATCGGAGCCACGCTCACCGTCACCTTTAACGATGGGTCTACCCTGGTTAGCAACCTGTACGAAGACGGTAGCCTCGGTGGTGGCCAGGCCGTAATTACGGCAGGAGTACCGGCCACGCCGGCCATTGCGGTAGAGGGTATCCCTTCCACTCCGGCAACCGTAAGCGATCCCAACCAGATCATTACCGTAGCGGGTACGCCCGGCGATCATGTTTCCCTGCTGGGAATGGATTCGCGACTGTTCATTGCCTCCGGTGACGCTCCATTCAATGTACCGGATCCCACCTACTATGCGAACGAGGCCATGTCCGGAAAAGCCCTGTACACGGGTATCATCGGAAATGGTGGCACGGTAGATATTCCCGTAACGCTTTTGCTGACTTCGAGTGGTGACGCGACGCCGGACGGCGGCCTGAACCAATTCATTGCCGTGACTACCGACGGGCCCTACGGAGTAGACCAAGCCGTTAGCCAGACCTCCAATGTCATTACCCTGCTCTACAATCCGAATGCGGGTGTTCCCGATTTGACCATCACGCTATCCCGCCAGGGGGTGAACGACTACAGCGGCGACTATACGGTGAAGCTGTACCCCGTGGGCGGTGCCACGCCGGTTTATGACTTAGTGGCTACCGCTGATGCCTCCGGAGCGCTCAGCGTCGACGGAATCGCCCCCGGCCAGTACGAAGTGGCTGTCAAATACGCCAATTGTCTGCAGGTAGTGGATGTCGTCACCGTATCGGGTGGTGGTGCCACTTACCACGCTGGCGAGCTAGTGACCGGTGACATTGACAACAACAATCGGGTCAACGTGCTGGACTACTCCATCCTCGCCACTTCCTTCAATAAGCAGGAAGGTGATGCAGGCTATGTCCCCCAGGCCAACCTCAATGCAACGGGGCTGGTAAATACACTGGACTTCTCCCTGCTGGTGAACAACTTCAATGTCTTCGGCGAAACGCCCAGTGGGCTCAATCCATAACAACCACTATGATTCCGCCCCGGCTGGAAATGCAGAGGCGTCCCTTTATACAATGAACTTTAATTACACACCATGAGACATATTTATCCCCATCGTCCCGGTAGGGAGCTTACTTCCTTCGGGGGAAAGCTGCTCTGCCTGGCCATATTCTTACTGCTTAGTTTCCAAGGGTTGTTGGCGCAGAACTTAGTTATCACACCAACCGATCCAGCGGTGACAAATCCTTTGCCCGAAAATTTCACCCTTACGGTGGAAGTAGCGGGTAGTCCCGATGAAATCAACGGAGCCACGCTAAACCTGCTTTTCGACCCCTCCCGGTTGGAAGTAGTTGGAACGGCCCCGGAATCCGGTTTTTTCCCGATCATCCCAACGGAAATTGACAATACCGAAGGATCCGTGATCTTC
>JBGTHX010000031.1:0-2302 GCA_041746055.1 Lewinella sp.
GATCAACACCATTCTCCGGCCGGACACCTCCACCGTGGCGGCGGAGTATACCGAGCTTCCCATCATGAAACTCGGACTGGCCCCCAATCCCGCCAGGGAGGCTACGACGCTGCTGCTGGAGGGGGAGGAATGGGAACGTCACCTGGCCGCGGGCCTCACGGCCCGCCTCACGGGGGCTAACGGACGCAGCCTGCGCCGCTTTCCGCTGGCTGATCCCCGCACCGCATTATCCGTACGGGGCCTGCCGCCGGGTATCTATCTCCTGTCCATCCACGCCCCCACCGGGGTAATCGCGACGCTGCGCGTGGCCATCCAGCGGTAGGGCGACTATTTTCCACTCAACTTAGCCTGCAGGTCACGGGCGTAGGAAGATAGCCACTCGACGATATCCGGGTGCTCCCCGTCGGTGATGGATTCGACTCGTTATCTTACCCGGAAATCCCAGCTCCGTGTACCGTTTCACCGCCGCCCTGTTATTCTACCTTTCGTTGCACCTGCTCGCCTGCGGCCCGGACGGGGACGGCCGCTCGCCCTACGCCGGCACCACCACCCCCGCCATCCAGCTCAACCAGGTCGGCTACTACCCCGACCAGCCGGTCCGCTTCACGGTGGCGGACACCGGGAGTTCCGGAAATATGGCCGGGCTGGAGTCCCGTGACACCTACCTCATCACCAACCTGGCGGGTGACTCCATCGTCCGGGAAGGAACCCTTGGCAAGACACTGCACTGGTCCGGACTGGCCGGCGTTACCGCCCGCAGTACCGCCGCCGCGCCCCTCCCTTCCGGCAGCTACCGCCTCTACGTGCCCGGCGTGGGCTATTCCTACGACTTTGAGGTGGCGGAGCACATCCTTTACGAGCCCTTCATCGGATCCATGCGTGGACTCTACTACCAGCGCGCCGGCCAGGAGCTTCCCGAATCCCACGCCGGCCAGTGGGCGCGCAGGGCCGGCCACCCTGATACCGAAATTGGCTACCACCCGTCCAGCGGCCACCGCGGCGGAGAGACCTTCAGCAGTCCGGGCGGCTGGTACGACGCCGGCGATTTCAACAAGTATATCGTGAACGGCGCCTTCCCGGTCGGTCAGCTGCTTACCCTCTACGAGGACGTCGGCGATCCCGCCCCCGACGGCAGCCTCAACATCCCCGAAAGCGGCAACGGCAAGAGCGATTACCTCGACGAGATCAAGTACGAGCTGGACTGGATGCTCACTATGCAGGACGACGACGGCGGGCTGTTCCACAAGCTCACCACCCTCAACTTCGCCGGCATGGTAATGCCCGAGGCCGGTACCGAACCCCGCTACGTGGTGGCCAAGAGTACTCCGGCGACCTTCGACTTCGCAGGCGCCACCGCCCAGGCCGCCCGGGTGTACCGGGCCTACGACCCGACCTACGCCGACCGCCTGCTCGCCGCCGCCCGCCGCGCCTGGCAGTGGGGAATGGACCACCCCGCAGCATTCTACCGCAACCCCGAGGACGTCACCACCGGGGAGTACGGCGACAATAATGCCGACGACGAGCGCGCCTGGGCCGCCGCCGAACTATTCGCCACTACCGGCGAGCAGGCATTCTATAATGACCTCCAGTCGAACCCGCCGCAAGTCCGCGCCGGTACCGGCTGGAACGGCTACATGGGCAACCTGGCCGCCTTCACCCTGCTGCGCCACCCCGACCGCGTGCCCCGCGAGTACTACGCCGAACTCCAGGGACTGGTGGAGACCCTGGCCGACAGCCTGGTCATGGACATCGACCGCAACGACTACCGGCAGCCGCTCTTCGAATTCCGCTGGGGCAGCAACTCCGACGTGCTCAACGACGCCATGCTGCTTGCCGCCGCCAACCAGCGGACCCCCAAGCCCGAGTACGTGACCGCCATGCGCGACTGTATGAATTACATCCTGGGCCACAACCCCAACGGCGTCAGTTTCCTCACCGGGTACGGGGACCGCTACCCCATGCACATCCACCACCGGCAGAGCGCCGCCGACGGCATCGACGAGCCCGTGCCCGGTCTTCTCTCCGGCGGGCCCAACGACGGCCAGCAGGACCGGCGCTCCGGAGCCACCTACCGGCCCGTGACCGCCCCGATGCAGAGCTGGACCGACCAGACCGCCAGCTACGCCAGCAACGAGATCTGCCTCAACTGGAACGCCCCCTTCACGTACGTAGCCGGCTACCTGGAATCAATCGATTGACGAGGCTCACTCCTTAAGGCGGGTGCTGATCGCCACGGTCTCGTGGAGGGTGCGGTGCACGGGACAGCGGTCGGCTATCTCCTGCAATCGCTCGCGCTGCTCCT
>JBGTHX010000032.1:0-12838 GCA_041746055.1 Lewinella sp.
CAGCCAGTCGCCGTAGGCGGCTACGCTGCTGACGATGTCTTCCGGGGTGAGGTTATGGCCGGGGCTGCCACCGATGGTGCCGCGGAAGCCGGAAATACTCTTGATGAGGGGCATGGTGGGTGCGCTTGGGGTCGGGGGTGAAGGTGGAGGCAAGTTTACGACATCCGCCGCTAAGCGACTACCTTTACCCTATGCCGCACCCCCTGAATGACCCGAAGACGCTGCAAGGCTGGGCGCTCTTCGACTGGGCGAATTCCGCCTTCGCGCTGGTCATTACTACCGCCATCTTCCCGCCCTACTTCGAGGAGATGGTCGACCCGGAATTCACCGTACTCGGCATCCCGTTCACCAACAGTTCCTGGTTCGCTTACCTCATCACCTTTAGCTACCTGGTGATCGCTTCGCTGTCCCCCTTCCTGAGCGGGATCGCCGACGCGGGCGGCCGGCGGAAATCGTTCCTGCGGGCCTTCACCACCATGGGGGGCCTGGGCTGCCTCAGCCTGTTTTTCTTCACCGGCATGGAGACGATGTGGCTGGGCAGCCTGGGATTCATCGTGGGGCTGATCGGCTTTGCGGGCGGACTGGTCTTCTACAACAGCTTCCTGCCGGTCATTGCCACGGAGGACCGCTTCGACCGCCTCAGTGCCCGAGGATTCGCGATGGGCTATATCGGCAGCGTAATTTTACTCCTTGTCAACCTGGCTATGGTGCTCAAGCCCAATTGGTTCGGCTTGCCGGATGAGGGCAGTTTGCCCGTGCGGGTGGCCTTCGTGACGGTAGGTGTCTGGTGGCTGGTCTTCGCTGCTATCTCGCTGTCGCGGTTACCCGACGACGTACGCCTGGAGGGGGGCGGATTGGCGGAAATGGCCGGCCGCGGCTGGCGGGAGTTGCGGCAGGTGTGGGCACAGATGAAGGAGTACCCGCAAGCGAAGCGCTTTCTCGCCGCCTTTTTCAGCTACTCGGCGGGCGTGCAGACGGTAATCTTTCTAGCGGCCATCTTTGCTAAGAAGGAGCTGGGTTTCGAGACGGATGAGCTGATCAAAGTCGTTCTTATCCTCCAGATCGTAGCGATCGCCGGGGCCTACCTGGCGGCCCGCCTCAGTGAGTGGCGGGGTAATAAGTTTGCACTGTACGTCGAGCTCGTCATCTGGACGATCATCTGCGTGCTCGCCTACTTCGTTGTTGGCAAGGTGCAGTTCTACCTCATCGCGGGTGGTGTGGGATTGGTCATGGGCGGCATCCAGTCGCTAAGCCGCTCCACCTACGCCAAGGTGATCCCCCAGGGTGCTCCGGGTGAGCCGGCGCGTACCGATACCACTTCGTGGTTCAGCTTCTATGACGTGCTGGAAAAAGTGGCTATCGTGCTGGGCACCTTCATCTTCGGATTCCTCGACGCGCTCACCGGCAGTATGCGCCTCAGCGTACTGATCCTTGCGGTATTCTTCCTGCTGGGTATGGCCCTGCTGTCCCGCTTCCACCTGGCCCCGCCCGTGCAGCAAACCTAGTGGGTGGTCGCGGGTTAGGTTGAGCATGCAAGAAGGCATGGAAATCATCGCGAGCAGCAAGACCGCCCTGCTCCTCGGCGCTACCGGACTGGTGGGCGGAAGGCTGCTCGACCGGTTGCTGGCCCACCAGGCGTACCGCCGGGTGGTGGCCCCCACCCGCCGCCCCCTGCACCTGCGTCACGACAAACTGACCAACCCGGTCGTCGACTTCGACCGCCTGGACCGCGACCCCGGCGTATTTCGCTGTCAGGACGTCTACATCGCCCTCGGCACCACCATCAAGAAGGCCGGAAGCCCGGAGGCCTTTCGGCACGTGGATTACGACTACGTGGTAGAGGGAGCCCGGCTCGCGCTACGGCACGGGGCCAATCAGTGTCTCGTGGTCAGTTCCGCGGGGGCTAATTCCGAAAGCCACTTCCTCTACAACCGCGTCAAGGGAGAGATGGAGGAAACGATCACCTCCCTCGATTTCTGGGCAACCCACGTGTTCCGCCCCGGCGTCCTGATCGGAAACCGCGACGAGCTCCGCATCGGCGAAAAAGTGGCTGCCGGACTCAGCCTCCTGGTGCGGCAAATTTCGACCTCTCTATTGGGTGACTATAATCCTACGGAAGCCGATCTGCTGGCCAGACGGATGATCGAGAATGCCCAGTCTATCGCCCCGGGAGTCCACTTTCACGGTGCGGCGGAGCTCATTGCCACCTGATCACTCTTCCTCTACCATTTCTTCCTCCTTCTCGCTTTTGGGATACGCGATCCGCATCTGGTGCGAACTCTTGAGTACCGAGCGGAATATCCTGCGCAGGGCCTCCAGTTCGTGGAAGGAGAGGCGGCTCTGCACCAGCTGTCCGTTGTTGAGCTTGCCGCGGATGATCTGGTCGATGAGCTCGTAGAGTTCTTCCTGGGTGGGTTGCTTGAGCGACTTCGAGGCTGCCTCCACGCTGTCGGCCAGCATCAGCACGGTCTGCTCCTTGGTGGTGGGCAGGGGCCCGTCGTAGCGGAAGTAGGGTTCGTCCACTTCACGCTCCGGATGGTCCTTGATGTGATTGCGGTAGAAGTATTCGGTGCGGGTAGTGCCGTGGTGGGTGCGGATGAAGTCGATAATCGTTTCGGGCAGACCGGCTACCCGCGCCAGTCTCACCCCTTCGTTTACGTGCTCGATAATGATCTTGGCACTCTCCAGGTCGGTTATGCGGTCGTGGGGGTTCGGCCCGTTCTGGTTTTCAATGAAGTATTCCGGATTCTTCAGCTTGCCGATATCGTGGTAGAGCGCCGCCGTCCGTACCAGCAAGGAATCGATGCCGATCTCGCTGGCCACCCGCTCCGCCAGATTGGCGACGTTCAGGCTGTGCTGCCAGGTACCGGCGGCCTGCCGGGCGAGTTTCTCCAGCAGCGGCCGGTTCATATCGTTGAGCTCCATCAGCGTGATCGGCGAGATCAGGCCGAAGAAGCGTTCCAGCATCGGGATCAGCGGATAGGCCAGCAACACCAGGAATACGTTCAGGCCCAGCCACAGCAGGTCCACGTAATTGATCCCCGACCACCCCGAGCCCTGCACCAGCTGTATACCGATGTAGCCAAACAGGTAGAAGGCGAAGAGCAGGAGCAGGCTGCTGAAGAAACGGCTCCAGTCGCGGGTGTCGATGTCCATAAAAATGACCACGACCCCGGCCATGATGCTCAAAAAGGTATACGGGTAACCCAGCGAGGTAAGGAAACTGGCGATCAGCACCACCGCCACGTGCACGAAAAAGGCGAGCCGCTCCGAGAAGAAGATCCGCATCACGATCGGCACGATACAGAAGGGCACCACGTAGGCACTCCAGCCGGGGGCCAGTTCGATCGACCGCACCATGATGGCGTACAACAGCGGCCACATCAGGATAAAGACCAGGTTCTTGATCCGAGCGTACACGAACGGAAAGAAGGTGCGCAGGTAGAGGTACAGCAGCAGGATCACCAGACCGACGATCAGCGTGTAGCCCGTGAATACCGACAGATAGGTAGTCGAGCCCTGCAGGTTGCTGTTGTACAGCCGCCGGTAGCTGACCAGCTTCTGGTACACGTTGTCGGAGATCACCTCCCCCTGCCGGACCAGCAGGTCACCCTGATCGACCAGCCCGTCAAAGGGGCTCACCGCTTCCAGGTTCTGCTCCCGCAGTCGGTTGGTCAGGCTGTCATTATAAAAGACGTTGTACTCGAGTTTATCCTCCAGCAGGGGCAGGAGGAAGTCCGGGGCCGACAGCCTGGTGTACAGAATGCTGTCCGTAAGCCACTGCCGCGCCCGGCCGGGTGTGGTGAATACCTGTCCGATGGTGCGGGTATTGACCTCGCTGCCGTCCACGATCTGGATGACGGAGGCCATGCCGGCCCGGGCCTCGTCTTCCGTGCGGAGGTCCACGATACCGCGCTGGTAGATCCGGTCCAGTAGTTCCATACCATAGAGGCGGTGGGCCTCGGCCTGCTGCACCAGTCCGGGGTAGCTACCGCGCACCCGGGCGGTATCCAGCGCTACGCGAAAGGCCTCGATGTAGTCCTCCCGCGCCTCGCGCGCCACCTGGGCGTCGCGGCGGTAGACGGGCGTAAGATTCTTGACGACGGCCTGCCGGTCGGCGGTCAACCGTTCCTCCCGCTTCAGGATCGGAACGGCGTAGGGCGCGGTCAGGTCGGCGTACTGCCAGGTCTGGTTCAGCTCAAACTGGTAGGGGAAGGTCAGGTTGTTAGGGTACAACAGGCTGATGAGAATCACGGCCAGTACCCCCAGCAACACGCGTGGGAGCCGGTTCGACCAGCCGGAACTGTTACTGATGCCTTCCATTTCGACGCCAAGTTAGGTTTTATTCCCGCTTCAGTAACGACTTGCGCCCGTAGCGGGAACAGATGGGGCAATCGGCCATGCGGTGGCCACGGGCCGGACAGTATTCGCGCCCGAAAAAGATCATTTGCAGGTGCACCCGGTTCCAGTCGTCCCGGGGAAACAACCGCTTCAGGTCCGCCTCCGTCTTCACCACGTTCTTGCCCGTGCTGAGGGCCCAGCGGTAGGCGAGGCGATGAATATGGGTGTCCACCGGGAAAGCCGGATGCCCGAAGGCCTGGCTCATCACCACGCTCGCCGTCTTGTGGCCCACCCCGGGCAGCGCCTCGAGTTCCGAGAAGGTTTCGGGAACCCGCCCGCCGTGCTCCTCGTGGATAATGCGGCTCAGCTCCTTAATGGCTTTGCTCTTGGATGGCGATAGCCCGCAGGGCCGGACAATCTCCCGGATGTCCTCGACGGGCAATTCCTTCATCACCTCCGGGCGGTCCGTAACATCCCACAGCCGGGGCGTCACCTGATTCACCCGCACATCCGTACACTGGGCCGAAAGCAGCACCGCCACCAGCAGGGTATATGGGTCGCGGTGGTCCAGGGGGATCGGCACCTCCGGGTACAGGTCATCGAGGATGCGCTGGATAGCACGGGCTTTCTCCGCTCGGGTCACGCTGGGGTGGTTTCGGGCTAAGGTAGGGCGGGGACGCGGGTGCAGCGAACTTCGCCGGAGCGGGGGCAGTTGGGTAGCAAACCCAGCACTATGTCCGGCTTCACCGTAACCAGCAACCAATTTATGGGACAAGTCCCCCAGGTCAACGTCTTCGACGGCCTGGGCGCGGGAGGCGACAACCTGAGCCCCGATCTCACCTGGCGCGATGCCCCTACCGGCACCAAGTCCTTCATGATCCTGATCCACGATCCGGACGCCCCCACTCCGGCGGGATTTACCCACTGGTGTGCTTTTAATATCCCCGCCAATGTGACCTCCCTGGCGACCGGTGACAGCTCAAAAGGCATGCCCTCCGGCACCCGGCAGGCGATGAACAGCTACGGAGCGATCGGTTACGGCGGTGCTTGCCCCCCTCCCGGTGACCCGGCCCACGCCTACCACCTGACGCTGTACGCGCTTGGTACGGACCAGATCGATCTGGAGGCGGGCTCCCCCGCCGAAAAGGTGGTCTTCATGGCTACCGAGCACATTCTTGGCAAGACCGGTGTGGTAGCCCACTACGCCCGCTAATCGATGTAGCGACGAAGCAAATCCCCGTAGGCGTCGATCCTGCGATCGCGGAAAAACGGCCAGATCCGGCGCACGTCGGCGGTCCGCTTGCGGTCCACGTCCACTACCCGGACGTCCTCCTCGTCGCGGGGCGACTGGTAGAGGTACTCTCCCTGCGGGCCCGCCACGAAACTACTGCCCCAGAAGCGTATGCCTGCCGTGACTCCGCTGGGATCGGCTTCGAACCCCGTGCGGTTGACCGCCACGACGGGCAGCCCGTTGTACACCGCGTGGCCCCGCTGGGAGATGATCCAGGCATCACGCTGCCTTTCCTGCTCTTCTTCCGGATCCGTTGATTCGTAGCCGATGGCGGTGGGATAGATCAGCACTTCGGCGCCAGCCAGCGCCATCAGCCGTGCTGCCTCGGGGTACCACTGGTCCCAGCACACCAGTACGCCGAGTTTGCCGACGCTCGTCCGGACGGGGGTAAAGCCAAGGTCGCCGGGGGTGAAGTAGAACTTCTCGTAGTAGGCCGGGTCATCGGGGATATGCATCTTGCGGTACTTTCCTGCGATGCTTCCGTCCCGCTCTATGACCACCGCCGTGTTGTGGCAGAGGCCCGGAGCGCGGCTCTCGAACAGGCTCAGTACCAGGACCAGGTCCAACTCCCTGGCCAGCTGACCAAAGTAATCGGTACTGGGTCCCGGAATGGGTTCCGCCTGGTCGAAGACCTCGACGGATTCGATCTGACAGAAGTACAGGCCGGTATGCAGTTCCTGCAGGACCACGAGCTCCGCGCCCAGCTCCTTGCACCTGCGGACCCCCGCCGCACTCTTCTCGATGTTGGCCTCACGGTCCCCGCTATTCGCCTGCTGGACCAGCCCGATTTTCAGCGTACTCATAAGCTTAGTCTGGTGAGCCCATAGTACAAGGCCCGCCCCGAAAAGGATGAATGATAAGCCGAATTGTATCCGCGGAAGCCAGGCAATCCGCGGCCGCCTACCGTACTACAAGGCCTCTCCCTCGTAATCGTACGGGAGCCGCTTGACGTCCTTCACCGTAGAAAGGGTCATCAGCGTCTTTAGGCGCTCGATCTCGTCGATCTGCTGTAGGGTCTTAAAGAGAAGCCGCTCGTAGGTGGGAATATCCTTACAGACGATCTTGATCAGAAAATCCGCCTCTCCCGTAATGATGTAACATTCGGTGATCTCCTCGATGCTGGCTACCTCCTCCAGGAAGTTCTCCCGGGCCTGGTTCTTCCGCCAGTCGAGGCTCACCAGTACGAAGGTTTTGACGTTGAGACCAATGGCGTCGGGGTTCACCTTGGCGTGGTAGCTTTCGATGACTTCGTTCTGTTCGAGCTTCTTTACCCGCTCCAGCGTAGGGGCGGGACTTAGTCCGATGCGCTTGGAAAGTTCGAGGTTGGTGATCTTGCTGTTATCCTGGAGGATTTTAAGGATGCTCAGATCGATCTTGTCAAGTTTGTCGGACATATGCGTACGCGGCTAAGGTTAGTGTTGGTGCGGCAAAGATAGCCGCACCAACAATAATTTCACAGCAATCGCCTCAAAAGGATATTATTCGTCGATTTATGCCTTACGGCCAAATACCCAGGCTGATGTAGTCATTAGATATTTTGCTGATCGCCAGCGCGAAGGCGGCGGTCCGCAGGTCTTTGATGCCTTCTTTCTCCTCGTAGAGGCCGAAGATTCCCTGGAAACCGGTGATCATGGTTTCTTCCAGTCCGGAGCGCACCAGGTCGATCTCGTCCGCCCCGTGAATGATCATTTGCTTGTCGCGGTCGCTGATCGCCTTGCCGGTGGTCGACTCGATCTGATCCACGATGCGGCGGTAGTTCTGCTCGTCGAATCGCTTCTGCAGGCGGCCGAAGCGCATGTGGCTGAGGTTCTTGAGCCACTCGAAGTAGCTCACCGTTACGCCCCCGGCGTTGAGGTAGATGTCGGGCAGGACTACGATGCCCCGCTCGGCCAGGATGGCGGAACCGCCGGCCGTCACCGGTCCGTTGGCCGCTTCGGCTACGATCTTGGCCCTCACGTTGTGGGCATTGTCCTCGTCGATCTGGTTCTCCAGCGCGGCCGGCACCAGGATGTCGCATTCGAATTCCATGACGGCCCGGCGGTCGTCCTTGCCGAACGCCTGTGCACCGGGGTAGGTCAGGATGGTCCCCTCCTCCGCGCGGTGCCGGATGACGTCGTGGATGTCCATGCCGTCCGGGTTGTAGATGGCGCCCTCCACTTCGGAAACGCCGATGATCACCACCCCGCCTTCGTCCTGGCTGACGGTGGCCGTATGGGAGCCCACGTTACCAAGACCCTGTACGACCATGGTCTTACCCTCGATGCCCAATGACAGGCCGAGTTTGTCCATGAGCTTGGGCTCGTTGCAGGCTTCGCGGATGCCGTAGAAAACGCCGCGGCCGGTGGCCTCGGTGCGTCCGCGTACGCCGTTCTGGCTGACGGGTTTGCCCGTCACGCAGCCCGCGGCGTTGATGTCGTCGGGGTGGAAGCTGCGGTAGGTATCGTAGATCCAGGCCATTTCCCGGGGGCCGGTACCGTAGTCGGGGGCCGGCACGTCGATGGCCGGACCGATGAACTTGCGACGGATCAGCTCGGTGGTGTAGCGCCGGGTGATCTTCTCCAGGTCAGCCTCGCTGTATTCCCAGGGGTTGATGCGCACGCCTCCCTTGGCACCGCCGAAGGGCACGTCCACGATGGCGCACTTGTACGACATCAGGGTGGCCAGGGCGACCACCTCTTCCTGGTTCACGTGGTTGGAGTAGCGGATACCGCCCTTGGTGGGGCTGCGGTGGTGGCTGTGCTGGGCACGGTAGGCCTCGATCACCTTTACCTCCCCGTCTATCTTGACCGGGAAGTAGATCTGGTAGACGCTGTTGCAGACCTTGATTTGGCGCAGCAGGCCGTCGGGCAGACCGGTGTGGGGGGCAGCGGCGTCGAAGTAGCGACCCACGCTGTCCAGAAAAGAATTGTCAGGCATGATCTTCAATTTGATTCTCAATATTGGTTAGGCGGCGGTCCATTCTCCATAAATAGAAGGCCAGGCCGAGGAAGACAACGACGATAACGGCTACGACCACGTAAATCTTTCCGGCACTCCGCATAAAGTCTGCGGGCGGCGCCGCATCCGCCTGCGCGAGCAGGTGCAGGGCGGGGACGCAGGTGCAGAGAAAAGTCAGAAGGCGGGAGAGGCGGGGCATAGCTCGGCTGGTTAAGCGGGAGCGAAGGTAAGTGCTCGCCGGCACACCGGACGACGCTACGGTGGTCCGAAATCCGCGGCCGTTGGTCTACGGGATTAGGGAGCCAGCCCGGATGCCGGCACCTTAGACCGGCAATCAAAACTTCCTAGCCATGCGCATTCTTTCCCTTCCCATCGATGATGACCTCCTGGAAGTCCACAACAGCCTGTGGACCGGTGAGGAGAAAGTCTACTTCAACGGACAAATGACCAGCTCCGGTTGCAGTCTGTTCGGCCGTAACCACTACTTCACCGTCGACGCGCCCGACGGCAGCGGCGTAGACAAATACCGCGTAGAGATCGGCATGAACTGGATGGGCGGCGCAACGGTGGACGTATTCCGCAATGATCGCTGCCTGCTGGCCAGCTCCAAAACGCCCATATCCCGCGTCGATCCGCGATTGCAGCGGGATGGTGACTCCAGGCCCTTCCACGTACGCCGCGAAGGGGCTGATGGACCCGAGCTCGACGAGCAATTCTTCGTGTGACGCGGTGAGGGTACCTTTGCGGGCAAATCGCACCTATGTCAGCCCTCCAAGCCATTAGCCCCATCGATGGTCGCTACGCTTCCAAGACCGAAAGTCTGAGCCCTTACTTTAGTGAATACGGCCTGATTCGGTACCGGGTGACCGTAGAGGTAAGATATCTGCAGGCACTCCATCGCTTGGGTCTGCCGCAGTTGCAGGCAGCCGGGGCGGAGGCGATGCGGGGCCTCGACGAAATCGTCGCTGAGTTTAGCGAGCAGGATGCCGTCAGCATCAAGGCTACCGAAAAGGTCACCAATCACGATGTAAAGGCGGTGGAGTACTTTGTCAAGGAAAAGCTGAAGGAGCGCGGTCTGGCCGCCATCCTGGAGTTCACCCACTTCGGACTCACCAGTCAGGACATCAACAACACTGCCATTCCCCTGAGCCTCCGGGATGCCCTGGAGGAAGTGATGTACCCGGCCTTCACCTCACTGGTCGATCGGCTGGACGGGCTGGTGAAAGAATGGCGGGAAATTCCCATGCTGGCCAAGACCCACGGACAACCCGCCTCCCCCACCCTGCTCGGCAAGGAATTTGCCGTGTGGACCGCACGCCTGTGGGAGCAGTTGCGGCAACTTAAGGAAGTACCGCTCTCCGCCAAATTCGGGGGGGCCACCGGGAATATGAACGCCCACTACGTGAGCTTCCCCGACTACGACTGGCACACCTTCGCGGACCAGTTCGTCCGGGAAGATCTCGGTTTACAGCGCAGCTATCCCACCACCCAGATCGAACACTACGACAACCTGGCCGCGTGCTTTCATGCCTTATCCCGCATCTGCACCATCCTGATCGACCTGTGCCGTGATTGCTGGACCTACATCAGCATGGAATACTTCCGGCAGCGGACCGTTGCCGGGGAGATCGGGAGTTCCGCTATGCCGCATAAGGTAAATCCCATCGACTTCGAGAACGCCGAGGGGAACCTCGGTATCGCGCGGGCGCTCTTCTCCCACTTGGCCGACAAACTGCCCGTGAGCCGCTTACAGCGCGACCTCACCGACTCCACGGTGCTCCGCAACATCGGCGTGCCGCTGGCCCACGTGCTGATCTCCACCCAGGCCATCGAAAAGGGACTGAGCAAACTCCTCCTGAATCCGGACAAGATCGCCGAAGACCTCGAAGCCAACTGGATGGTCACCGCCGAAGCCATCCAGAACGTCCTTCGCCGCGAGGGCTACGACCAACCCTACGAGGCGCTGAAGACCCTCACCCGGGGGAAGGAGCGGGTAACGGAGTCCACCATTTCCGATTTCATCAACGCCCTCGACGTTTCCGGCGAGGTGAAGGCTGAGCTGTTGCGGATTCGGCCTGAGAATTATGTGGGGCGGTTTTGAGGGCGTATGTGACGCTGTTATCCACGGATGACTATTTGGAGGGAGTTTTAGTAATGGCTGAATCCCTTCGGCTGACCTCGCCCCGCTACCCGCTAGTGTGTCTTAGTACTGCAAATCTCTCCTCTAAAAGTCTGCAGAGACTGAAGGTGGCCCAGATCGAGCCCCATCCTGTCAGTGATCGCTTCAGTGTGCCGGACGGCGCTTCGTCTTACAACGATGTTGCCCGTTGGAAGCACACCTTCTATAAATTGGAAGCCTTCAGCCTGATCGCGTATGAAAAGATCGTTTTTCTGGACAGTGATATGCTCATCAACCGCAACCTCGATCACCTATTCGAATACGAACACATGTCAGCGGCGGTAAATTATGGCCGAGTAAAGCCCTATGAGCACTTGAGTTTTCCGAACACGGGCGTTATGGTGATCAAACCGTTGCCGGAACTTGGTAAAGAGATATTCTCGACTTGGCAGACGGTAGCCCGGCAAACGCCGTCTTTCAGTGATCAGGATCTAATCCATATGTATTACCAAGATCACATTATGGATACTCAGCGTAGTTGGGAACTTTCCGTCACGTATAACGCCTGCTCGTTTTTACTCGACCGCATAGCTGTCAAACACGGCTTGAATGCAGCGTTCGACAAGCCAAACGAAAAAACAATAGCAGTTGTACACTTCACCACCGCTAATAAGCCGTGGCTCACCTCTGTTTCCTTCAGGGGGCAGCTCTTGATTCGGAAAGTCTTGCGAGGAAAATTGTTGGAAGTACGGGCCTATCTTAAATTTTATCGGCTGCTGGGTAAGGTGCGTAAGGCTACCCATATGGTATAGATGATCTCCTTGATGCTGGCCAAGCCTGCGCCTCCTACAGCGCGTCTAACTCCGAAAACAGCATTTCTCCAAAGGCCATGACGCATACATTGGCGGCTCCAGTGAAGACGCTGGTGGGTAATTTTATTACGGATCGCCTTGCGTCCGATTTGCCCGGCGAAACCTGGCAAGGCCACCAAGCGCCGGATAACTTCTTCTCGGGCCAGTAGGTCCTGCTTGGTTATGAGGTGATTGGTCCGGTTCGATTCGTGCTCCGCGTAGACTACTGTATACACCGGCAACTGGATGGCGGGCTCATGTAACAGCAGCGTTACCAACCATTCAAAATCCTCAATTGGTGAATGCTCCCGGGGCAAAGGGTGACGTAAGGCTATCGAACGGGGTAATACAAATGGCAACAGACTAATCGGATTGTGCCAGTATTGCGTCAACATCGTTTTTCCACCCTTATAGATCCCATCCTGTACCAGTGAGCCGTCCCGCCTGAGCGTGATGATTCCCGTCACTATCATGGTTTGCTTATCAGGCAACGCCCGGTAAAAGTCGTGTACTTCCTGAAGGTGGTGAGGCAAAAAGTAATCGTCGTCGTCAAGGAAGCAGAGGTGATCTGCCCGAGCCTGCAGCAGCCCCTGCGCCCGTGCGTGATGTGGCCCGTGGGATTCTTCGTTTCTGACAAGGTTAATTCGCGTATCGTCCAGGCTAGTAAGCACCTGAATAGCGGGAACCATGGATCCATCGTCCACGACAATCATTTCCCAATCTTCGTAGCACTGTGCCCGCACGCTATCCACAGCCCGCCGCAAGAACTCGGGCCGGTTTCGGGTAGGTATGATGATGGAGAACGTGGGTGGCATCCGGGATTTATTACGAATTATTTCGGGGCAGGATCCTCAACTACTTCCCTTTTTGTCCATTGCTGTGGCGGTCGCGTACACCGACTCCAGTGAATCAAGTACAGCCTGATCGCTGTAACGGGATAGTGCCAGTTTGCGAATTTCTCGCCGATTAAAGAGGGCGTAGTTATCTACCAGCGCAGTGATGCCACGGGCCAGATCGACCGGATCACCCGCCTTTACCAGGATACCATTGACACCTTCCGTCACTATTCCCTCCAGCGCTCCGACCCGACTAACGAGGCAGGGAAGTCCACTGCATTGGGCTTCCAGCAAGGCTACCCCCTGGGTCTCGATCCAGCTGAACAGGATGAACGCGTCGTGACTCCGCATCAGTTCCGCAATTTCCACTTCCGAGTGGGGACCGGACACAGTAACTGCTCCCCCGGGTAGGTCGGCTTGATCCATCCGTTTTGCTAGAAGTTGACGGTCTCCGTCCCCGGCA
>JBGTHX010000033.1:0-14493 GCA_041746055.1 Lewinella sp.
TGAGCCTGGACTACCTCAAGCAGCTCAACCGCCGCTACGAGGACTGGATCCGCGAATACCACGATGGTAACATCCTCATCATCAACGTCGACGAAGTGGACTTCGTCAATAAGAAGGAAGACCTCGGTCGTGTCATCAACATGGTCGACGCCAAACTTCACGGACTCTTTAAGGGTGCCTAAACCCGGTTAGAGCCCCTCATCCATCGAGGAGGCGAGGTCGATGTACACGCCATCCCGGGTGGGCGGAGAGATCCGCTGCAGGTATTCGGACTTCTGGGCGATGTCGTTTTCCACGAAGGGGCGGATCTGGAAGAGCCAGATGCGGTTGTCCTGAAAGCCGAGTTCCACGTCAAAGGGGCCGTCGGTATGTACCCCCGGTGCTTCCGGCATGATCCGCTCCACCTCCTGCCCGAGGGCGTAGAGGTCTTTCAGGTTCTGCTGGCTGAGGATCGGCTGGTCAAAATCGGAGGCCACCATTTCGCTGCCGCCGGTCACGGGCAGCCGCCGGTGCATCCGTTCGCGTGCCGGTGCCTGCAGGACGAAGCGGCCGTTGCGGTCTAGCAAGTAGGACTCCGCGGCCTGACCGTCTACGGCGCCTCCGGCGCCGCGGCTGAAGGCTACGGTGATGTCGTCGTCCTCGCCGGAGGTCACGCCCTTGGTGATCATCACCCCGGAGTAGTCCACGTCCACGCTCGGTATGATGAGGATGCTGGGAAAGACGTTCTCCGGATTCAGCAGGTAGCGCTGCCGCCATCGGTAGCTGCGCTCCAGGTACGGGCTGGCCCACACCTCCTTGATGCCGGCAAGTATCGCGGTGCGGTTCACCACGTTGAAGACCGTCTTATTCAGGCCCGCCCCGGTGAATGATTCCAGGTCCTCCATATTCGTGTCCGAGCGGAGGAAGACGGGAACTTCCCCGAATTCACCCCCGAGAATATTCCGGAAGCCGTCCTGCAACTGGGCGATCAGCTTACCCTCGATACGGATCTTGTCGATCGCGTCGCGCAGGGTGGCCAGCTGGGCCAGGGTATAGGTTTCGATATCCTGCTCCGGCCTGCCGTCCCGCTCCATTTTCGCGGCCTCCGCGAAGCGTGAATTCAGGAAGGTCCAGTAGCTGATCCCATCCGGTTGCCCGGGCATTTGCTGGTCGAGGTGCTCGCGGAAGATGCCGAAGGGGATCACCAGTCCGTTGACCACCTTGTCGGGAAAGAGTTGCTTGAGCTGTCCCAAGTTAGCGGCCTTGGGGCCGGAGCGCACCCCGCTGTCCTCGGCGTCTACGTTGCGGAGGTCGAGGACGTCGCGGGTCGAGAGGTCGATCTTATCCACCGGCACGGCGATTTTCTCCTGGCTGCGCTCCCGCACGGCGAAGAGTTCCTTTTCCTCATCGTCCATGTCGCTGACCGGCTTCATGACCACCGATCCGGAATTGGAGACCGCGTAGAATACTTCCTGTCCGTCGTAGGGCTTCAGTTCCTCGAACTGCGCGTCGGTGAGTACCGCGTTGGGGATGCCCAGGTTCCGGGCCAGCAGCTGCACGTGGCTGACCATGTTGCCCTCGCTTACGGTGAGGATACCACCTACCGGCTTGAGGTCGGAGGGCGGACGACTGAAGGCAAATATGTCGTGGTTGTTGACCTCCACCCCGTCGGGTGTCCCTTCGATCAGGTGCAGCACGCCGCGGGCGTAGCCGGGATTGAGTCCCCGGGCCTGCGCCTGGTCGGTGATGTCCATGAGGTGGTTGCCGCTATCGCTGTTGCGGGCGAGCCAGTCGCCTAAGTCGCCGACGGCCTGTCCCAGGGGCAGCAGCACCGATCCGCGGATGCGGTCGTCCAGGAAGGCCAGCGCCTTAGGTTCAAATTCGGCGTAGCGCTCCACCACGTCGCCGTAGGTGACGCGGTTGGTGGCGGTCCCCCACTCCACCAGCCGGCGGGCGTTGTCGAGGTAATCGTCGAGCATCCGCGGCCAGATGTACTGGTAGCCCGGGTCGGCGATCTGTCCGAGCGCGGCCTCGTACTCCCACAGTTCGATGAAGCCGGTGCCGGTGGCCGCCTCCCCGAGGTAGCAGATCTTCTCCATCTGCTCGCGGGCGGTGGGCGCCTCCCAGCTGCCGGCGGCGCGGAAGATGAGATCGCCGAGTTCGTTTACGATGTCGATGAGACGTACCCGGTCGAGGGATTTACGACCGTCCTCGATCAGGCTCCGACGGATCCGCAGGCTGAGGTCGGCGGCCGCGGTTAGGCGGGAGATATCATTGGAGCCATCCTCCCGCCGTACCTGATGCTCCGTGAAGCCGGTGATGGCCCCGTGTAGGGAATCGCCGGCCGGCAGCTCGGCCAGCAGATCGGAAATATTACTCAGGTCGCTTCCGCCGTAGGCGGTGCGGATGTCCGTCACGAGTGATCCGGCGGCATTGTAGAGGTTACGCTCCTTGAGTTCCGAGGCGTGCTGCTCCTGGAATTCCTCCACGGCACCCGCGTCCCCGCCCTCGGGACGACCGTGGATCTTGATGCGCAGGTCCATGAATTTGGGATACGCATCGGCGATCTCCTTACTTACGGCGCGGATGCGCTGGTTGAGGTCGGTGTCGCCGCGGTGGGGAATATCGCGGGCAGCTTGCACCACCAGGTAGTAGTTCTTCTCGAGCACCCCGTCGCGGGCCAGCAGCCAGCGGAAAAAGCCGCGGCCCCATTCCTCCTCGTCCTCCACCTGGAAAGCTCCGCGGTAGTAGCGCGCCTGCTCGAGGATCCAGCCGTTGTCGACGGCGGTGAGGTAGTTATTGAGCTGGTACTGCTTGAGGCGGCTGTGCTCCTGTTTGGCGTCCCAGAAGTCCGGGTAGTCGGTGTCCGCAAGGATCTGGGCAAAGTACAGGTGCTCGTCCCGCATGAGCTGCTTGATCGCCGGATTATAGTCGGCGTGCTGGTGGGCCTTTTCGTCGTCCGGACAGGGATCGCGGGCGGGTCGCGTGGTCCCGTCGGAGCAGAACCAGAAGATGCCGCGGTAGGGTCCGCGCCGGTCCTGGCGGTAAGTATTGATGAGATCGGCCACGCCGTCGGTGCCGGAAGTGGACTGGGAGAAAGCCGCAAGCGGAAGGAGCATCCCGGCCAGCACGACGAGGGCCGTCAGGGGATATCCGGGGGCAAACCGGGTAAAAATGTACATGCAGCTGAGTTTATCGAGCGAAAGGTTGTTAAGACAGCCTAATTTGCACCGTAGCTCAAAGGTAAGCGAGTTATCTGTTGACCGGGCGTGAACAATGACCGGAACGGTATTCTTCTAAACCAAAATTCAGCCCAATTGATTGTTCTGCGCATATTGTCTTACGTCCTCGGGACGATCGGGGTCGTGGGTACGCTGATGCCGTTTCTGAAGTATGACGATTGGTGGATCCGGGGCTTCGACTATCCCCGGCAGCAACTTGCGCTGCTCCTGTTCCTGGCGGCCATCTGCTGGGTGCTTTCCAATCAACAGAATGATGCACTGAATATTACGGTAAGCGTTATCCTGATCGCCTGCACCTTATACCAGGCCTACCGCATCCTCCCCTATACGCCGCTGCACAGCCGGGATGCGAAAAATGCCGAACAGGTAGACAACACGGACGGCCACCTGAGCATCATGATCAGCAATGTGCTGCAGACCAATAAGCGCACCGATCTGCTGATAAGCCTGGTGGAGGAAATGGATCCCGACATCCTGCTCACCCTTGAAACGAATAAGTGGTGGGAGGAAAAGATGTTGGAAGGCCTGAACGACCGCTACGCCTACCGCGTACCGGTGCCCCTGGAAAACCTTTATGGCATGCACCTGTGGAGTAAGGTCGAATTGATCGATCCCCAGGTCCTCTTCCGCATTAAGGACGACATCCCGAGTATTGAAACGGCCGTCGAGCTCGCCAACGGGCGTAAGGTCGATCTGTACTTCCTGCACCCCATGCCGCCCAGCCCCTCTGAAGCTTACGCCAGTACGGGACGCGACGCCGAGTTGGCACTGGTCGGCCTGGAGATCAAGGAAAAGGGCAATCCGACCGTGATCGTGGCCGGAGACATGAACGACGTGGCGTGGTCCCACTCCTCCCGCCTGTTCCAGCGCCTGAGCGGACTCATCGATCCGCGGCGCGGACGTGGGATGTTCTCCACCTTCCACGCCGAGCACCGGATGCTGCGGTGGCCGCTGGACCACGTGTTCCACAGTCCTGACCTGGCCGTGATGGACCTGGAGCGGCTCCCCTACATCGGTTCCGATCACTTTCCGGTATTCATCAAACTGAGCTACGAACCTCAGCAGGACGAGGGGCAGGGAGAGACTCCGGAGGGCGACGACCTGGAGGAGGCCGAGGAAACCATCGAAATGGGTAAGTCGCAGCGGGACGACTCGATCCTCAAGGACAGTTCGGCGAGCCAAAACTAAGTTACCGTCTTCCCACACCGGACCGCCATCCTGCGGGTGACTTATATTTGAATTCGCATTCAATAGCTTGCCTTTATGAAAAATGTTGTTTCTCAGCGCTTTATCAAATGCCACGATAAGCTTAAAGCCGAGAAACGCATCCGTAGCAGCCGCGCATTCGCCCTTTCGCTCGACTACCTTCCCCAATCGCTCAGCGAAATTCTGAAGGGCCGGCGGGACGTGACCATTGAGCTCCTCCGGCAGGCGATCACCAAGTACAAGCTGAATCCCGTCTACCTCTTCACCGGTGACGGCCCCATGTTCATGACCGAGGAGAGCAACCAGAACTTTCGCGTGCTCACCACCATCACGACCCCGGATGCGGACGAACTGATCGTACACGTACCCTTGCCCGCACAATCGGTGTACGCCGGTGAACTGGGCGACCCCTCTTTCGTGGAGAGCCTGCCTACCTATAGCCTGCCGGACTATAAGTACAAGGTCGGTACCCACCGTAGCTTCGACGTACCCGGCGACAGCATGGAGCCCACGCTCTTTGAGGGAGACAAGGTAGTATGCGCCTTCCTCGAACCGACCCTTTGGGAAAGCGGCATCAAGGACAACTATGCGTACGTGATCGTCACCCGAAGCGACGTGGTCGTCAAGCGGGTGCGCAACTACATCGCCGAGAGTAAGGAATTGGAAGTCACCTCCGATAATGCTTTCTACGAGCCCTACCGCATCCCCCTATCCGACCTCCGCGAGATCTGGTACGTGCGAGCGCGGATCACCCCTTTCCTCCCCTCCCCCCAGAACATCCAGCGCTACGTCCACGACGAGATGAAGGAGCTCAAGGCCACCATCGCCCAGCAGGGCCGCATTATGGAGCGACTGGGTGTATCGGTCGAAAAGGCCCTGAACGAGCAGGGGCGGAAGTAAGCGGCGGCGCGCGGGTGCCACGGGCAAGCCCCGCTTCAGTAACTACTGTCTGCCCTGTTTCTAGGGAAGAATTTCGTAGTCCCAATCGATCTGTACGCCACCCGCCTTGAGCATCAGACTGACACTGCAAAGCTTTTCCATGCTAAGCCGGCACGCCCGCTCGGCCTTCTTCTCCTCAATTTTGCCGTACAGGTGGTAATGTACCCGGATCGCCGTAAAGGTACGGGGTTCCTCTTCCCGCCGGTCCGCGTTAACGGTAACCTTGATGTCCCGCAAGTCTTGCCGTTGCTTCTTTAGCAGCAGCACGATATCGATGCTGGAGCAGCTGGCCATGGCGGCGAGTACCACCTGCATGGGCCGCATGCCCTTTCCCTGCCCGCCTATGTCGGGACTGCCATCGGTAAGGACGGTGAGTCCTTCATCGTTGGAGGACTCAAACAGGAAAGCATCGTCGAGGCGGTTAAGGTGTACGGTCATTATTTGGCGCGGGTTTTTTCCCAGATCATGCGGTTATCGTTCACCTCGATCCAGTAGCCATCCGGATCCTGGACGTAGACTTGCTGCACGCCGTCGGGCCGCTTGTTGGACTTCATCTTCTCCCCGGTCCAGGTTTCGAAGGCGATGTTCTGGTCGCGCAGGTGCTTTACGAAGCCGTCGAAATCGTTGACCGCCATACAAAGGTGTACCCCTTTGGTGGTGGTCACGTCGGCGCGGTCGGTCTCGATGATGTGGAGGGCCATTCCCTCACCCAGCGACATCCAGACGCGGCGATCGTTACCGGTACCATTGTAGATCGTGTCGAGCGCGAAGGTTTTCATGTAAAATTCGGCGCTGCGGTCCAGGTCGGTCACGTTGATGGCGTAATGATCGAAGCTTGCTCCGTATGCTCCGTTGGCATCCCCGAAGGGGGCCAGTTTAGGTGAACAGGAACTCACCAGTACGGATACAGCGAGGAGGATGTAATAGCGCATGCGACTTAATTTAAGGCGGGCAAGATACGCGATGCGTCCTTACCGTAGGAACCGTGCCATTGCACGCACAAATTTTTGCCCCTCCGTGCACGGTAGACGTCCCGGATGTCATTTTCGCGACTCTAAACCGTGGACATGCCCCGGAGCTGCAGTCTGGTTTGCCTAGTTCTCTTATGTCTCAACGCGCTCTCGGGCTGCGTTAAAGAACAGCCCGGATCACTGCACGTCTACGCTCACCGATAGCCTGACCTTCAATCTTATCATTTTGCCGCCCAGCAATATGCTGAACCGGGTCGCCACGATTAAGGGTCCGTCCGATACGGTCTTCGTGGATGAGACCTACCATCCGGCCGTGACCGCAGAATTTATCACTGACCGGATCGTGCTTGAATCCACGGTGAACCAGATGGTAGCCGACGGCAAACGCGGAAAGCTATATGGGGAAGACCGCGAAAATGATCGCCTAATCATCATGGACGTAGAGCAAAAACGGGTAACCGGAACTAGCGGATACCCCTTCCGGATCGATAGCGCTTACACCAGAAAATCCGGCCCTGTTTCCAGCGTCAGCCGGTTGCCACTCATTAGCGTAGCGCGCAGTCCGAGTGTCCGCGGGAAAACGTAATCCATAAAGTAGGCTGCCGTGCGGATCTTCGATTCGTAGAAGCGCTGCTCTTCCGGGCCGACCGCACCTCCACCCACCGTGGCACCCGCATCCAGCGCATCCAGTGCGGCTACTGCCTGCTTCAGCCACATCCAGGCGATGACGTGCAGCCCGAAGTAGTCCAGGAACACGGTAGCGTCTGCCAAAAATACCCGGGGGTCGGATTCCTGGTGCGCCAGCCCGAGCAGTTGCTGCAGTACCTCCTGCAATTCTTGGGTGCTGCGTCCGAGGCGACCGGCCAGTTCGCGGGTACGCTCGCGTCCCTGTGCTTTTCCGATGGTGCGGGTAAACTCCTCGGCGAGGTAACCCACCGCCGCCCCATTCTCCATCATGACTTTCCTCCCGAGGAGATCCAGACCGTGAATCGTGGTGGTGCCCTCGTAGATAGCATTGACCCGGATATCGCGGAATAGTTGCTCCACGGGGTGGTCGTCCGTATAGCCGGCACCGCCCAGCACCTGCATCGCCATGCTCACCGATTCGTTTCCGTACTCACTGGGGAAGCTCTTGGCGATCGGCGTAAGAAGTTCCAGCAGGAGGCGGCTGCGGTCGTCCTGCTGCGCGCGGTACTGATCTTCGTACAGGCTACACTGCAGTAGCAGGGCGATGCTCCCCTCCACGACGGACTTTTGGAACAACAGCATCCGCCGAACGTCCGCATGCTCGATAATGATAACCTGGGGAGAATCCACGTCCTTATTTCCGGGGTGCCGCCCCTGCGGACGCTCCCGCGCGTATTGCAGGCTGGCGTAGTAAGCTGCCGAGGCGGCCCCGGCGGCCATCATCCCCGTGCCGATGCGTGCCTCATTCATCATGAGGAACATATTGTTGAGTCCGCGGAACTCGTTGCCCACCAAATAGCCGCGGGTGGGTCCCTGCTCCCCGAACATGAGGTGGGCGGCTACGTATCCTTTCTGCCCCATCTTGCCGTAGATGCCGGCCGTCGTCACGTGGTTGTCCTGCAGCCCGCTGTCTCCGGACAGGTATTTGGGTACCACGAAGAGGCTGACGCCCTTGACGCCCTTCGGACCACCCTTTTGCCGGGCCAGCAACAGGTGGACTACGTTCTCGACGCCGGTATGGTCTCCCCCGCTGATGTAGATCTTCTGGCCCGAAATGAGGTAACTGCCGTCGGCCTGCACTTCGTAAACGGTATAGATGTCGCTCAGCGAGCTGCCCGCCTGGGGCTCGGTGAGCGCCATGGTGCCCTGCCATTCTCCGGCCGCCATCTTCTTCAGGTAGCGGTCCTTGAGTTCCTCGCTGCCGAACTCCCGGATGAGGTTGGCGGCGCCGGTGGTCAGAAAGCCGTAGGCCGCCAGGTTCCCGTTGGCCGCCTGAAAGATGAGGCTGCCGGCGTTCAGCACGGTAAGCGGCATCTGCTGTCCGTCGTGCTCGAATCCCCACGAGGCACTCAGCCAGCCACTCTCCCCGAGCGCCCGCAGGCCTTCACCGACTTCCGGCAGGACGTGAACCTCTCCCTCCGCGAAGTAGGCCTTGTCCCGGTCCATCCGCGTGTACACGGGGTGGAGGTACTGGTCGGCGAGCTGCCGCGCTGCGTCCAGACTGAAATCGATGGCCTCGGCGTCGAAGTCGCCGAAGCGCTCGCTGGCCAGTACCGGAGACAGGTCGAGGACTTCGTGGAGCAGAAACCGCAGGTTTCGCAGGGAGATATAGGTCATCTGGTAAAGATAGAAATTCACGACACCCGCGTCCCCGCTCCCTGCGTATCTTTGCCGCCCCAAAAGAAACCCGCGTGGCAAACAAGTACTTCGACCTGATTGACCAGACCTTCTATTTCCCCCAGGAAGGTTTTGATATGGACAACGGGTACCTGACCTTCAACCGTATCCCCCTGATTCATCTCATCCGGAAGTACGGGACGCCCCTCAAGCTGACCTACCTGCCCAGCATCGGGCGTAAGATCAAGGAGGCCCGCAACCTATTCCGTCGCGCGATGCGCGCCCAGGGGTACGCGGGTCAGTACCAGTACTGCTACTGTACCAAAAGCAGCCACTTCGCCCACGTGGTCGAGGAGGCCCTGGACCACGACGTGCAGCTGGAGATCAGCTCCGCCTACGACATAGACCTGATCCGTCGGCTTCACGCCCGCAAGAAACTGGACAAGAGCATCCAGATCGTCTGCAACGGTTTCAAGCCGGAAAATTACCTGGAGGGCATCGTGGGACTCATGAACGACGGCTTCGAGAACGTCATTGCCGTGGTCGATAACAGCCACGAACTCGACTACTACGAAAAGCACGTGCAAGGGGTAGCGAAGGTGGGTATCCGAATGGCCACCGAGGAGGAGCCCAATTTCGAGTTCTACACCAGCCGGCTCGGGTTGCGTATCGGAGACGTTTTGCCCCTATTCCGCGACCGAATCAAGGGCAGCGACAAGCTGGAACTCCACATGCTCCACTTTTTCGTGGACACCGGTATCAAGGATACGCTTTACTACTGGGGAGAACTGAAGAAGGCCGTTCGCCTGTACGGTGAACTTAAAAAGGAAAGCGACAACCTACACGCCCTAAATATCGGAGGAGGCATGCCCATCCGCAACAGCCTGGGCTTCGAGTTTGACTACAAGTACATGGTCCGGGAAATCGTTAAGAATATCCTGGATGCCTGCGAGGAGGACGGCGTTCCGGAGCCCGATATCTTCACCGAATTCGGCAAGTACACCGTCGGGGAAAGCGGCGCCACCATCTTCTCCGTTCTCGCCCGCAAGCAGCAGAACGACAGTGAGATGTGGTACATGATCGACAACTCGCTCATGACCACGCTCCCGGATGCCTGGGGCATCGGTGAGCGCTTCATCCTGCTCCCCATTAATAAGTGGGACCGTGACTACCGCCGGGTCAACATCGGCGGACTAAGCTGCGACAACTCCGACTACTACAATTCCGAAATTCACGAGAGCCAGGTGTACCTTCCCGTGGACAAGGAGGGCGATGAGGAACCACTCTACCTCGGCTTCTTCCATACGGGAGCCTACCAGGACAGCATCAGTGGGTACGGCGGCATCAAGCACTGTTTGATCCCCAGCCCGCAGCACATCATCATCGACATCGATGAGGAAGGCAACCTGACCGACCGGGTACTGGCCGGCAAGCAGACTGCGGAGAGCATGCTACAGATCCTCGGTTACTAGGATTGCATCCGCCGGATCAGGCTCATCAGCAGACGCTCCGGCACCAGGGGTACCAGGCCCTTCACGGCAATCTGCAATCCGATATCGTTAATCACTTCCAGGCGACCGGCCTCCATGGCGGTATAGCCTTGCCTGGCTACGCCGGCGGGAGCCACGGCCTGGTCCATTAGCGTGCTACTGTCAGAAAACCCCGCGCGATCCGCAAAACCGGTATCCACCGGACCCGGACAAAGTACCGTGACGGTCACGCCGGTGCCGTCCAGTTCGCTGGCCAGCGCCTTGCTCAGGCTGTTGACGTAGGCCTTCGTGGCGAAGTAAACCGCCTGCATCGGCCCGGGCATGAATCCCGCCGTACTGGAGGTATTGAGAACGCGGCCCCGGCCCCGACCGACCATGTCCGGCAGGAAGAGGTGGAGGAGTTCCGATAGCGCGGTGATGTTGAGCTCGATCATGCCGGACAGCATATCCCAATCCTGCTCGTCAAAGCGGCCGGTGCCGCCAAAGCCGGCGTTATTGAAGAGGTAATCTACCTCGATGCCCTCCTGCTTCAGGAAGTCGTAGAGCTCCCGCCGGGAACCCGCCTCGGTCAGGTCCTTTACGTATACCTGGACCTGTATCCCGTAGTGGTCGCGTAGTTCGGCCGCTAGTTCCTCCAGCGCCCCCGGACCGGGCAACGATGACGAGGTCTCTCCCGTACCGGGCGTGCTCGATGGCCAGGCAACGCCCGATACCGGAGCTGGCGCCGGTGATGAGTCCCGCCGCCCTCAAGCTTTCTCGGCGATGCGCCCGAGCTTGGTGAAGAGTTTGCGTACCTCACTTACCCCCGTCAGACTGTAGCGGGCGGCCGTCCGTCCGGGTCCGACCTTGATGCTCACTCCCCAATCGGGCAGGGCGCGGAAGATGTCCTCGTCGGTGCTGTCGTCTCCGATGCCCAGTACGAAGTCCCACTTTTGCTTGTTTACCCAGTGCTGGGTCGCCTTACCCTTATTGACGCCGGAGTTCTTGATCTCCACGACCTTGTTGCCTTCCAGTACCTGCAGGTCCTGGTTCTGGATCAGGTAGGTCAGCATGTCGCGGAATTCACGCACCCGCTTATTGCCGAGGTCCCGGTCGATGTTGCGGTAGTGCCAGGCGAGGCTGTAGTCCTTTTCCTCGATAAAGGAGCCGGGGGTGCGGGAGACCAGATTTTCCAGCAGCTCGCGGACCTTCGGCTTCCACCCGTCGACCACGTTCGGGTTTAGCTTCCAGGTACCGTCCTCCTTCATCCACACGCCGTGCTCGGCGGCCATTTCCACGTCCAGGTGGCCGAGCCACTTTTCCAGGGTGGTCTTGTCGCGGCCGCTGTTGATCACGACGTCATTCTTGGGGTCCGCCGCCAGGGTGGTGAGCAGGTGCAGCACTTCTTCGTCCGGCTTCACTGCCTGGGGATCGGGATCGAACCCCATGAGCGTGCCGTCGTAATCGATGAACAGCAGGCGGGTTCCTGCCTGCTCGTAGCTTTCCGCGACGGCATCCAGGGCCTCCTCGCTGAGGTGAGTGGTGTTGTGCATCTTGTTCTTCTCTTTGAGTTTTTGCTGTTCCTTGATGAATGTGGCGGCCCAGTGCTTCACGTCGTACTGCCGCAGTTTTTCCTGCATTTCGGTCATCCGGCGCTCCTGCTCCTCCACGTCCATTTCCAGGGCCTCCACGAGCGCATTCTCGATCTCCTTGCTGCTCTGGGGGTTCACGGTGATGGCGCCGTCGTTGAGCTCGTACACCGCGCCGGCCATTTCGCTAAGGATCAGAACCCCGCGCTTGCTTTCGTCTTTCGCGGCGATGTACTCTTTGGCCACCAGGTTCATCCCGTCGCGGAGCGGGGTGATGAGCGCGATGTCCGCTTCCTTGTACAGCGTGGTGAGCGCGGCGAAGTTGACCGAGCGGTAGTAGTAATGGATGGGCATCCAGTCGAAGGTGCCGTACTCACTGTTCACCTGGCTGACGAGGATATCCACTTCCGTCTTCAGGCTCTGGTACTGATCCACGTTAGCCCGGCTGGGTACCACGATCATGATCAGGTTCACCTTGCCGATGTACCCGGGGTTGTTGCGGATGAACTGCCCGAAAGCGCGGATCCGGTGCGGGATCCCCTTGGTGTAGTCCAGCCGGTCTACGCTCAGAATTATCTTGCGGCTGGCGTGCAGTTTGCGGATCTCCCCGCTGCTCTTATCGCTCTTGGCGTCGACGTCGGGATTGGCGTACTTGTCGTACTCAATCCCCATGGGGAACACGTCCACATTCACCTGCCGTTCTCCGATCGTGAGCCGGCCGAACTCGTGTTCGTAGCCGGTGATGCGGTAAGCCGCCGAAAGGAAATGCCGCATGTACCCGAAGGTGTGAAAACCTACCTGATCACTTCCGAGGATACCGTCGAGTATCTCCTTTCTCCAGGGCAGGATCCGGAATACCTCGTAGCTCGGAAACGGAATGTGGAGGAAGAAGCCGATACTGATCTTGGGGAAGCGCTCCCGGATCATGGCCGGCAGCAGCATGAGCTGGTAGTCGTGCACCCACACCATGTCGTCCTCCCGCAAGATACTTTCCACCGCCTGGAAGAACTTGAAGTTGACTTCCTGGTAGGCCTGCCACATCTCGTCGTTGTAGACGGTATACTCGGTAAAGTAGTGGAAGTGCGGCCAGATCGTCTTGTTGCTGTATCCTTCGTAATAGAGGTCGATCTCGCGCTCGGTGAGAAATACGGGGACGAGATTGCGCTGCATCAGGTCGCTGCGGATGGCCTCCCGTTCCCACTCGTTGGTAATGTCCTCGCCGGGCCAACCGATCCAGATCTTATTGTAACTGTCGTCCAGCGAATTGAGGCCAGTGGCCAGCCCCCCTGCGCTCGGGTGGTAGTGCAACTCACCGTCGGACCGGTTCACGGTAATGGGCAGGCGATTGGATATGATAACAAGTCGGGACATGGTAATCAGCTGATGTTCACAAGGTATGGATCGGTACAGAACACGGTCGTTCCTGCTAGTACAGAGGGCGGGGACGCAGGTGCGAGGAAGGTACTTAAAAAATCAGGATCTGTTGGTTGACTTCCCCGGTAGCTCCGTGCTTTTTTTCCAACCTGACCGCAGCCTCCCGGGGGGCGTCGGGTAACAAGCGACGCACGAGCCGCAGCCGGTGGGTGTACCGGCCCAGCTCGCGGTTGAAAATCCCGAAGTGGTCGAGGGCATCGATCCGTACCCGTCCGCTGACGTGGAGCACCTCGCTGTTGGGCAGGATTACACCCACGTGGTCCACCCGGCCCCGGTCGTCGTTGAAGAAGGCCAGGTCCGCTTCCTGGCACTGGACTACGAAATCCACCCCCGTACCCAGGGCGCTCATCTCCGCGGCCGACCGCGGGAGGCGCAGCCCGGTGAGGCGTGCCAGCAGCTGGATGAGTTCCGCCGATCCCACCCCGGTGGGCGTCCTGCCGCCGCGCAGCTCCGGGACGTAGAGCCACTTTCGCGCCAGCCGCAACATCAGTTCCGCATCGGGCCGCAGTTGGTCGGTGAGGATCGCCTGTCCCGAATACCGGAAGCGCTGTCCGGCATGCCGCAACTGGATCCCGTCATAGTGCGGCAGCCGGGCCCCGAAGGTCACGGGTAACCCATAATCGTCGCTGAAAATAGGACAGAACAGCTCCAGCGCGAAGGCCGGACTGTCTTCCTGCCGGCGGTGATCCTCCTCCGTGACGGCAACGAGCTGATCCGTAAGGACAAAACCTTCCGGCCCACCTTCACCACACAGTACCCGGGAGTAGCGGTCTGATGTTTCGAGCACGGTAACCCCCTCCCCGAAGAGGAGCTGGGTAACCAGGGGGGCCTGCGACCGGGGACGGGAAAGGACCGCTGCGGCAGTATATCTGCCGGTTGCGTAGGGAGTGCTCATTCGCGGCCAAGATAGCCCAATCGGACGGGGATGACGAAGCCGCTGCCTACCTTTACCGCATGAAACGCCGTGCCTCCGCCGTAGCCATTTTCCTTCTCAGTCTGCTCTGGGTAAGTTCCGCCTACGGACAGGACCCGCTGTTTTCTCAGACCTTCTCATCCCCTACCACCCTCAATCCGGCCCTCACCGGTCTGTTCCCCGGCCGGTACCGGGTGGCGATCAATCACCGCAGCCAGTGGGGACAGGTGATGCAGTCCCCCTTCTCGACCTCCGCCTTCGCGGCGGACTTCCACTATGACTTTCACCCCAAGCGCAGGGGCAGCGACGGCTTCGGCGCCGGAGTTCTCTTCCTTAATGACCGGATGGCGGAGGTCGACCTCTCCCTCAACCAGGTGATGGTCGGCGGAGCGTACCACAAACGGCTGGACGCGCGGGGAGAAGAAACCCTGAGCGCGGGCGTGCAGG
>JBGTHX010000034.1:0-9887 GCA_041746055.1 Lewinella sp.
GGCGGCACGACCTGGCTTGCCAACTCCGGCGACGCCGCCGATGACTACAGCAGCGAGCCCGGCAGCAACGGCCTGGCGCTGGACCGGCAGGGACGCCTGCTACTTGCCCAGCACGGCAGCCGCCGTATCGCCCGCCTGGACGCACCCCTGGACGACCCCGCGCCCCGGTACACCGTCGTGGCCGACCGCTACAACGGCAAACGCTTCAACAGCCCCAACGACCTGGTTGTCGCCGCCGACGGCTCCATCATATTTACCGACCCGCCCTACGGACTCCCCTCGCGGGAGGTCGACGAAATGGGCTTCAGCGGGGTATTCCGGGTGGATCCCCGCGGACAGGTCACGCTACTGACGAAGGAATACAACCGCCCCAACGGCATCGGCCTGAGTCCGGACGGGCGCACCCTCTACATCGGAAACTCGGACGGCGCCCGGCCGGTAGTCACCGCTACGCCCCTGAGTGAGGACTTTGAACTGGGCGAGGCCCGCGTCCTCATCGACGGAACCGACCTGGTCAATAAGGAGCCGGGTTATCCGGACGGACTGACCGTCTCGCGCGACGGCCACCTCTTTGCCACTTCGCCCGGCGGGGTGTGGGTACTGGACCCCGATGGCCGGCTGCTGGCCAAGATCCGCAGCGAAGGCCCGGTCTCGAACGTTAGTCTCTCCCCCGACGAGCGGTGGCTTTACCTGACGAACAATCACCGCCTGCTGCGGGTAAAACTCAAGCATCTATGATCCAGCTCAACGATCACGACCTCAACGAAGCCGCTACCGCGATCCGCCGCGGAATGGAAGTGTACGTCCACCGCGACCACGGCCGCATGCTTATCGCCGACGACCCGGAGCGCAACGTACGCGCCGATCCGGAGGTCTTCGAGGCCGTGATGCAGGACATCAATGCCGATCCCGACGCCTACGTGCACATTGAGCGGCTGCCCGCCCAGGATGCCATTAAGATTATGGCGGCCTTCACCGACCGGGTGCGCAACCAAGAACTGTGGCAGGCCCTTACCTATGCCCTCAAGCGCCCCAACCCCTTTCAGAACTTCAAGGCCGAGCTCGACCGCTTTCCGAAGAACTACGAGAAGTGGCGGCAGTTCCGGCAGGAGAAGTACACGGAATACGTGCGGCAGGCTATGCACGAGGCCCAGCAGGAAAGCTAGTGGCCGTCGCCCGCGTAGCACGCTCCGCGATCGATGACGACCGCTGGAACGGGCGGGTGATGTCCGATCCGGTTCCCCTACCCTATGGCCTGACCTGGTGGCTGGACGCGGCCACGGACGGTCGGTGGGAAGGGCTCATCGTCGACGATTACCGGGCCGTACTGCCACTGCCTAAAATGCGCCGATATGGCATATTCCCCGCCTACCTGCGACCGCCCTTCACCCAGCAGCTCGGACCCTTCGGTGAGCTGGCACCGGGAGACTTGAAGGACCTACTCCAGGCGGTACCCTTCGGCTTGCAGGTGGCGCTCCCGTTACACCATGAGGTGCCCCAAGCTGAGCTTCCGAAGGGATACCGCGTGCGGCGGCGGGTGAATTACGTACTGGACCTGGAGCCACCCTTTGCTGTACTAGCTAAAAATTTCCCGAAGACCCTGCAGGCCTTGCTGCGACAGCGCAGCTACGATAAAACAGAAACGATCGATCCGGAAGAGCACGCCCGATTGGTTGAGGATTTACTCGGACACCGCAAGGGCATCAACCCGAGGAACTTAGCGGCCCTCCAGCGCATCATGCGGGAAGTGATGGATCGCCAGCTGGGCGACTGTTACCAGCTCCGCGAGGATGGCCGTTTGCTCGCTTCGGGATTCTTTCCCCGTATGTCCGGACGAACGATAAACCTGTCTGCGGTGTCCACTCCCCTGGGTCGCCGGGAAAAGGGGATGAGCCGCTTACTCGCTCTGCTGTTTGCCCGCGATTCCGGACAACCCGGCTCCTCATTCGATTTCGAGGGCTCGGAACTTCCAGGGGTCCGTCAATACTTCGCCAAATTCGGAGGGACCGATGAAGGCTATTACCTGGTGGAGAAGAAGTTACTGGGCGGGTAGGCTTCCAGCGACTTCAACACGTTCGGTACCGACGCGTTTGGTACCCACACCGAAACTGCTGTCATGCCCGAATTACCCGAGGTCCACAACTTCAAGCTTTACTTCGACGCCGCGGCTACGGGGCAGACTATCGCCTCGGTGACCGTCCACGATGACTTCATTATCCGGAACATGAGCGGTCCGGCATTTGCCGACGCGCTGACCGGACGGACTATCGTCGACAGCCTGCGCCGCGGCAAATATCTCTTTGCTAACCTGGACAACGGCCACGCCCTGCTGCTGCACTTCGGCATGACCGGCGACCTGAACCTGTACCAGGAAGCCGCCGACCGCCACAAATACGAGCGCTTCGCCCTGCACTTCACCGACGGGAATACCCTCGGCTTCGACGATCCGCGTAAGTTTGCCCGCATCCTTTACCTGCACGACCGCGACGAATACATCCGGGAGATCAACCTCGGCCCCGACGCCCTGGAACTAAGCCTGGAAGACTGGCTGGACGCGGTGAAGGGCCGTAAATCCACCATCAAGGGACTATTGCTCAACCAGTCCATCCTGGCGGGCGTCGGCAACCTCTACGCCGACGAGATCTGCTACCGCACCCGGATCCACCCCGGTGCCCGGGCCTGCGACCTGTCGGAGGAGCAACTGTCGGATATTCACGCCGAGACCGTAGCGGTGATGAAGTACGGCAGCGAGAACGCGCCCTACTACAAAGACTACCCCGACGACTGGTTCTGGCACGTCTGGCGCGAGGAGGGTAAAGCGGGACCCGAGGGCATCGGAGAAGTGAAAGTCATTAAAGTCGCGGGCCGCACCACCTACTACGTGGAGGGCTGGCAGCACTGAGTGGCTACATCCGGTCCGGCATCTCGATGCCCAGGATATTCATTCCGGATTTCAGTACGTTGCCCACTGCCCGACAGAGGCTCAGGCGGAAGGCCCGGGCCGCGTCGGTGTCGGCGCTGAGGATGCTGACGTCGTGCCAGAACCTATGTAGATTCTTCGCCAGCTCATAGGAATACATCGCCACCAGGGAAGGGTCGTAGCTCGCCGCTGCATCGCGGAGCAAGGTGGGATAAGCATACAACTGGCTGATGAGCTCCCGCTCGGTGGGTTCGAGGCCGGTGTAGGACCGCGCGGACGACAGATCAGGTTCTCCGGCTTTCCGCCAGACGGCGCGGGTACGGACGTAGGCATTTTGTACGTAGGGACCGGTCTGTCCCTGCAGGTCCACGCTCTCCTTCGGGTCGAAGACCATGCGCTTCTGGGGGCCCACCTTAATGATCTGGAATTTCAGGGCAGCCATGCCGATCTTGCGGATGATCTCGCGGCGGTCTTCTTCACTGAGCTCACTCGTCGCTTCCCGCTCGAGACTTGACTGGTAAGCTTCCTGGACCACCTCGTCCATAAGGTCGTCGGCATCTACGACGGTGCCTTCCCGGCTCTTCATGCGTCCGGTGGGGAGGTCGACCATGCCGTAGCTGAGGTGGAACAGGCCGTTGGCGTAGGGTTCTTCCAGCCGCTTGAGGATCTCGAAAAGTACCTGGAAGTGGTAGTTCTGCTCATCCCCAACGGTGTAGATCATGCGCGTGGCGCCAAAGTCGTCGTAGCGCAGGCGGGCGGTGCCGAGATCCTGGGTAATGTAGAGGCTGGTGCCGTCGCCGCGGAGAAGCGCCTTTTCGTCGAGTTTCGCGTCCGAGAGGTCCACGAAGACCGAGCCGTCCTCCTTGCGGTAGAACACCCCCTTGTCCACGCCGCCTTCCACCATGTCCTTCCCGAGCAGATAGGTCTGGGATTCGTAGTACACCTTGTCGAAGGTGACCCCGATGCGGCGATAGGTCTCATCGAAACCTTCGTAGACCCATCCGTTCATGCGGTTCCACAGAGCGACGGTTTCCTCCTCCCCCTCTTCCCAGCGGAGGAGCATCTCCTTGGCGGCCTGGCCAAATTCGCTGTGGGTGTTGAAGTAAGTATTCTTGTAGCCCTTCCAGAAAGCTTTCTCCTCCAGATCTTTGGGATTATTTTCCCGGAAAATACTGTGGGCCTCTGTGGTATGCTGCCAGGCCTTGTATTCCTCCTGGAAGCGGGTCTCGAAGAGCACGTAGTATTCGCCCACGAAATGATCCGCCTTGACGCCGGCCTTGGCGGGGGTGGTGCCTTCACCGAAGCGCTCCCACGCCAGCATCGACTTACAGATGGCAATACCGCGGTCGTTCACGATCTGCACGGTGCTCACGTCGTAGCCGGTAGCCTTCAGCAGCTGGCTGGTGGCCCAGCCCAGCAGGATGTTGCGGACGTGGCCCAGGTGGAGGGGCTTGTTGGTGTTCGGACTGGCGAACTCCACCACCACCTTCTCCCCGTTCGGGGCCGGCCGGCCGAAGTCCGGGGCCACCGCCTCGTCCAGGAGAAAATCAATGTAGAAGGCATCCTCGACCACGAGGTTAAGGAACCCCTTGATCACGTTGAAGTCCTTGATCTCCTTTACCTCCCGTTTCAGGTACTCCCCCAGGTCAGCCCCGATCTCCTCCGGTTTCTTCCTCGCCAGGCGGGTCAGGGGGAAGGTCACGACGGTATATTCCCCGTCAAATTCCTTGCGGGTAGACTGTAGGGTGATCTCCTGTCCGCCGGCGGCGACGCCGTACAGCGCTTGCAGGCCGGCACGGACGCCGGATTCGATGAGTTGGGGCAGTGCGGTCATAGGGGCCGCAAAGATAGCAGATCAGAGCGCAACCGTACTGAGGCCCAGCCGCAATTCCTCCAGGGCTTCCTGGGCCACGACCCGCACCTCGGCCGGAATGCCCGGGTCATTGGCATAGTAATCCAGGACCGGAACGTAACGCGCGTCCTGGAGACAGCTGATGACGCGCAGGGCCGCGATCTTCAGCCGGTCGTCACGGCCCCGGAGTACCCGGCGCAGCGATTTGAACTCCTTGCGGCGGAGTTCCATCAGATCAATATCATCCACCATCAGGTCGAGCACGTTGCCGGACAGTTGTCGCTGCCGCCGGTCCAGCAGCGGCACGATCTGACGCTTGAGGGAGAGCTCCAGGAGATTGTCCAGGAATTCGATAGCACTGATCTGTACGCTTACGGTGTCACCGTTGAGCGCCAGGTGAACGGGGATGATGTCAGCCGGCGGGTAACGTAAACCGAGCAAGCGAAAGAGCCGGTTGAAGGTTCCCCGCATCCGCTGTTTCAGCAGGGCCACGTAGGCTTCCCGGTAGGCCTTTTCTTCGTCACCGTCGGCTACGCGTACAAGAAGCAACTGGGCATTGAGCCGTTCCTGCTGGGAAGCGTATTCGTGGGCTTCTCCGACGATCTGCCGGAAGATCGCCTTGCCCGGCAGCTTCCGCTTGGGGAAATCACGGCGCATCGCGTTTAGCGAGCGCAATACCTCCATCCGCAGGGCCAGGTCGTGGGGATAGTAGCGCTCGATCAGTGAAAACAGCAGGTCCAACGCCTGTTGGCGGTCGATCCGTTCGATCACGGCAGGAAGCCGCCGGATCTCGGCGATCGACAGTTCACCCTTGCCGATGAGGGCGGGAACTACCGACAAGAGTCCGCCCTGATACTGCACCAGCGCGCTCAGGGCGAAGGGCCGCATCTCCGAATGGGTGAGCAGGTGCAGCAGGGGCACGATAAGGTCTTCGTGCTGACTCTCGCCCGCAGCCAGGATGGCGTAGCGCAGTATCTCTTCGTTCTCCGAGTCCAGACAGCGCTGAATGAAGGCCCGGCCGGTAGCCGTCTGGGACCGGCCCGAGGCCCGCAGCAAGTAGATGAACCACCGCTGCCGGTCTTTAGCAGGCATGCCGCTCAGGTCGCGGATGCGGCGGCGCAGCCGCTGCCCCACCCGCCACTGCTTCTGGCTGAAGGTATTTCCGGCGGTTTCCGTGGCCAGGCTGACCAGCGCCGCGCCGGCAACCTCGGGGTCGTCATCATCCAACAGGGGCTCGAGCACTTCGCGCCCCACCGCGTGGGTGCGGGAGAACAGGTAGTCGAAGGCTGCGCTGCGCACCTGGGATTCCGGATCGCGGAGCAGGGGCATCACCTCCTGCAGGAGTTCGGTGCCGGGCTGCAGGTAAAGGCTGCGCAGGGCGCGGCTGCGAACGTTGGGCGACGGGTGGGCCAGCAACTTGCGGATAGGATCCCGGAAGGAGGCGGCGCTGAGGTCGTCCGCCCGCTCGAGTACAAACAGGAGTTGCTTTTCGTGGGTGGACATTTGCCCCTCCTCCAGTACCTGCAGGAAACCGGCCATCACTTTGCGGTGGTGGCTCTTCAGGCGATTGCGGTGTTCCTTGGGCTTGAGGTGCGAGAGCTGCGCCCGGAAAGCCTCGATGTACTCCTCGCGGATCAGGATCACGCTCACCATCCAAAGCACCACTAAAATGAGCACCACCCAACTGATGGCCGGGGCAGATATGTGCATGAATTGGGTCGCGCCGATGAGCAAGAGACCCCCGAGTCCGCCCGCCAGACTGTCGACGAAGACGTCGATGTAAGTCTTCACTTTCTTTTTCGTCTCCTCCTCCAGCGGCAGGAACAGCATTTCCACGCTTGCGCGGCTGAGACTCTGCTTGAGGCTGCCGTCGACAGAACGGCTGAAGATCGCCGCGTTCAGTCCGGGCACGAAGAGCATGACCATGGCACCGAGTCCCAAACCGACCGGCAGAAAAAGCAGGGCCCCACTAACGCCCATCCCCTGCACGACGCGGTGGGTGAGCACGAGCTGGATCACCAGTGCCACGATGTTGAAGGTAGAATACCAGAAGCCGAAGAAACCCGCCAGGCGATCCTGGTCGCCGTAGCGCTCCGCCGCCAGTACGCTGAACTGGTAGTCTACCAACTTGGCTACCGTCACGCTCAGGGCCACGATCACGCAGAGCAGCACGAGGTGGCGGCTGGCCAGAATGAGGCGGTGGGGGGCCACGTAAGCGCTGGTGGCCTTCCGCTTACGCGAGATGAAGCTCTGCTTCTTGGCCACGTGGGCGCGCCAGATGATCGTGGTGAGCACCAGGCAGGGCACCAGCAGGGCCGCCGCTACCAGGATCAGGTTGCGGGCGCCGATCTGCTGCGCCAGCAACGAGGTAATATACCCGCCTACGATACCGCCGGCGATGGCACCGGCACCCACCAATCCGAACAGCCGCTTGGCCTGCCGCACGTCGAATACGAAGCTGGCCATCATCCAGAACTGGGAGGCGGCCAGCACGCCGAAGATGGCCGTCCATAGATAAAGGATCACCGCCACCGTGGGCCGGGCCAGCGGCAGCCGCATGAAAAGCGCGCAGGTGACAAGCACGCCTAGGCATACCCCCAGCGAAACGATGCTTACCCGCAGCAGGCTGTACCGGCGCAGGGCGGCCGAGTAGCCGGTGCTTACGATGGCCGCCAGGACGGCCGTAGCCAGGAAAATATAGGGTAGCCCGATGGCGCCGTACTCGGAAAGAAACAGGGCGCTGGCCGTCGGTTTGACGATCAGGAGGGTGCAGATAATGAGGAAGACGAGCAGCTGGAGCAGCAGGACGGGCCCCCACTCCCCCGGGCGGGCGCGAAAAACCTTGCTCAGAACTTGCTGCATACGGAGACGTTAATTCTCAAACCAAGCGAAGCGGGATGCCCTACCCTCACAGTGTGCAGCTATCCCTCCCTACTTCAACAACCAAACCTAACAATATGTCAACTTCCCCCCAATTCGGCGAAGCCTACTCACGCGTAAATAACACCTCCCGTCACGAAACTATTATCCTCGGCGGCGGCTGCTTCTGGTGCGTCGAAGCCGTGTTCCTCGACATCGAGGGCGTGCAGCGCGTCATCAGCGGCTATGCGGGCGGCAACGCCGAAACCGCCAATTACGAGGCCGTTTGCAGCAAACGGACGGATCACGTGGAAGTCATCCTCGTTGAATTCGACCCAGGCGTGATCACCCGGGACGAAATTCTTGAAATTTTCTTCGCCGCCCACGATCCCACTACCCCCAACCGCCAGGGTAACGACGTCGGCCCCCAGTACCGCAGCGCCGTTTTCTACACCAGCGAGGACCAGAAGGTCGCCGCGCAGAAGTTGATGGATGAGCTCGTACCCGAGCTGTACGGTAAGTCCGCCGTCACCGAACTCATCTCCTTCGACACCTTTTACCCCGCCGAAGATTACCACCAGAATTACTACAACAAAGTGGGCGACCGCAACAGCTACTGCACCTTCGTCATCTCCCCCAAGGTGAGCAAGATCCGCAAGAAGTACAGCCACCGATTAAAGTCGAACGTATGAAACCCTGGGCCTTCGCGCTTGTATTCCTCTCTTTTACCGCCGCGCTAGCGGCACAGAATCAATCCACCGATATGGATACCACGAGTTACAGTCTCGGCATCGTGCTGAGCCAGAACCTGAAAAGTCAGGGTTTTGACAGCATCGACGCCAGCAGCCTGGCCAAAGGTTTTGAAGAAGGCCTCAGCGGCAAGGGTACCGTAACCCCCGAGCAGGCCAATCAGTATATCCAGCAGTTTCTGCAGAAGAAGGCGGAATCCGCAGGTGCGGAGGCGCGCAAGGAAGGCGAGGCCTTTCTGGCGGAGAACGCCAAGCGGCCCGAAGTGAAGACCACCGAGTCCGGACTGCAGTACGAAGTGCTGAAGGAAGGTACGGGCGCCAGCCCCTCGGCTACCGAAACCGTGAAGGTGCACTACCACGGCACCCTGACCGACGGCACCGTTTTCGACAGTTCGGTTGATCGCGGACAGACCATCGAGTTCCCGCTGAATCGCGTGATCCGCGGATGGACGGAAGGCCTGCAATTGATGAAGGAAGGAGCGAAATATCGCTTCTTTATTCCCTACGACCTGGCTTACGGAGAGCAGGGATCGGCACCGGCCATTCCGCCGTACGCCGCCCTGATCTTTGACGTAGAACTCTTCGAGATTAAATAACCGAAGCGATCGGTTCGCTGACGGGATGCGTGCCCATCCACTGCTGGATCATATCGAACAGTCCGTGGGTAGCACCCATTCCGTGGGCGGCCGCGCCGAGCATTGTGGCAGTTACTACGAAGGTGACGACGCGGGCTTGGCGGCGGCGTTTACGGTCATTCTTGAGCGTGAGGTAATCCATGTTTGGTATCTATTCTGAATGTGTAAGTGGGTAACGCCTAATGTAGTCATCACCATATACTTAAGCCGACCAATCCGTTACTTTTCCTGCCGCGTTAACCTCCCCTTTACGGAACGGTCGATTTTGTCCGGAAAACGGTATTTCGCTCCGGGAACCTTATCTCCGAAATCGGTTTCCCTTCCTTAACACCCGCCCATGACCACCCTTTCCGAAGCCTATACTGCCCTAAGCCGCGAAGTGGCCGCCTCCGGTGCCCGCCTGGTAGTCGTCACGAAGACCCATCCCCTCGACACCATTCGGGAACTCTACGCGATGGGGCACCGCGACTTCGGCGAAAACCGCGTGAGCGAACTCGAGGAGAAGTACGCCGCGCTCCCCAAGGACATCAGCTGGCACTTTATCGGCCACCTGCAACGCAATAAGGTCGCTCGTACTGTTCCGCTCGTCTCAATGATCCACTCGATAGACAGTGAACGCTTACTTGCCGCTGTGGCCGAAGCTGCAATAGTTCGCACGGAACCAGTGGAAGCCCTGCTTGAAGTCAACACTGCGGGTGAAGCGGCAAAGCATGGGCTGACGCCCGAAGCAGCGCGGGAGCTGGTGGGGCAATTAGACAAATACTCGAACGTCTTGGTGCAGGGCTTGATGACGATGGCTCCCTTGGAGGGTGGCGTGGCCGCCGCCGCTAACGTGTTCTGCGCACTCCGCGAACTTCGCCCCGGATTTCGGC
>JBGTHX010000035.1:0-1517 GCA_041746055.1 Lewinella sp.
ATCATGGAGACCCACGAGAACTACACCCAGCAGCACCAGGATATCCGCACCGAAGACGGCATCGAGTACGGCGATAAGCTGGAACACGTCAACTTCCCCTACGCCGCCAAGCTTACCGGCGTGAATGCCATCACGCTGGCCGGACTGGCCGCCGCTCCGCCCCCGCCCCCGCTCGTCATGATCGGCGGCGCCGTGGAGCCGAGCACCCGCCTGCGCTGGGAAGCCCCCGAAACCAGTACCCCCATTGCCGGCTACTACGTGCACTGGCGCCTGACCACCTCGCCTCAATGGGAGCACAAGGTCTTCGTGCCCGCCGGTAGCCTCGATCACACGCTGGAAAATATCGTCGTGGACAACTACTTCTTCGGCGTCTCCTCCGTGAGTGAAGATGGCAATGAGAGCGTGGTGGTGTTTCCCAGTACGTTGATCCCGAGAGGCACTAGGTAGGGGTAGGATATACGATGTACCACTTACAAATTACCATTGCGCACACGACCTGCGGGCCAATGGTACCTGGTACATCCGTATATAGTGATTTGTAAATCGTACATCCATCACCCCACCGCCACGGCCCCCTTCCCGAACCGTGCGCGCACCTTGTCCAGCGCCAGCAGCAGGCGGCTGTTTTCCTGGGTGTCCTCGAAGAGGTCGAGTTGGGTGTGGCCACCGGCCAGCAGGTCGAAGCGGACGCCGATGAGGCGGATGCATTGCCGGCGGGTGAAGAGCTCGCGGAAGAGGGTTTCGGCCACCGGCACCAACTGCTGGTCGTGGGCGGTGTAGTCGATGCGGCGGGCGCGGGTGTAGGTGTTGAAGTCGGTGTAGCGGATCTTGACCGTCACGCGGGCCGTGAGCCGGCCGGCCTTGCGCAGGTCGAAGGCCAGCTGAGCGGTGAGGTGGCGGAGCTTGCGCAGGAGAAATTCCATGTCGATGGTATCGGTCTGAAAGGTGGACTCACTCGAGAAGGACTTCCGCTCGCTGTAGGGTACCACCGGCCGGTGGTCGATGCCGTTGGCGCGGCGGTGAAATTCGCGGCCCATGCTGCCGAACTCCCGCTCCAGCAGCGTGACCGGCACCTGGCTCAGCGTGCCCGCCTTGCGGATGCCCATCAGGCTGAGCTTGCGGGCCGTTACGGAGCCGATGCTCGGAATCTTGCGCACGGGCAGGGGAGAGAGGAAGGCCCGCTCGGCCCCCTGCGCCACCCAGCCGGAGCCGTTGGGCTTGGACTCTCCGGCGCGCACCTTCGAGACGAGCTTGTTGATGGCCAGCCCGGCTGAGATCGGCAAACCCGTCTCCTTGATGATGCGCTCCCGCAATTCCCCGCTCCACTTCACGCAGCCGACGTGGCGGTCCATGCCCGTCATGTCCACGTAGAACTCATCGATCGAGGCCTTCTCGAAGACCGGTCCCTCCTCGGCGATGATCTCCGTCACCATTCCCGAATGCTGCTCGTAACTCTCGTAGTCGCCCCGGATCGTGCGCGCATCCGGGCACCGCCGCAGCGCGATCGCCATCGGCAT
>JBGTHX010000036.1:0-10013 GCA_041746055.1 Lewinella sp.
GGCGGGGTCGCGGGTGCCGCGAAAACCCACGAGGCCGTGCTGGCGTGGCAGCTCGAGCTCCCGGCCGGCGTTGCGGCGGACTTCCCCGCGCCCGAAGACTACAACGTTGCCGCCTACCTGCTCGACGGCGGGGTAGCTACGCAGTCGGGCTTCGCTAACGAGGCCCGCACCCTCCTCCAATTCCGCAACGACGGCGAGGCCGTCCACCTCAACAATACCGGGAAAGAGCCCGTCCGTGTGCTCGTCCTGGGAGGCCGGCCCATCGGTGCCCCGGTGGTGAGCCACGGTCCCTACGTCATGAACAACCAGACCCAGATCCTGGAAGCCATGCGGGATTACGGGATGGGAAAGATGGGTTTTTACGTGGAGGAGTGATGGGGTGGCTGTAGCGACAGCTTCAGCCGTCATGCTTCGTTCGATATCCGCAGGTGACGCAAGCGAGCTGCCGACTAGAGTCGGCGCTACAAAGTCGGCGCTACAAAGACGTGACCGCGGCATAGATTGTAGCGACGGCTTCAGCCGTCATGCTCCGTTCGATACCCGCAGGCGAAATAAGTGAGCTGCCGACTAAAGTCGGCGCTACAAAGTCGGCGCTACAAAGTCGGTAAGCCACGGCTACTCTATCACGAACAACAATGCCAAGATCGCGAAAAACAGGCGGCCTTACCAGATGACGAAAAGGCGCTATTACGTGGAGGAGTAGCCTCCTACCCAGTCTCCCCGCTGAAATCCGGACGTCTCGTGTACCTTAGGAGCAATCAACGATTGCCCCTATGCTTTCCCGCCTACCCTTCCTGTTATTGATCGTGCTACCCTTGCGGGGCCTGTGGGCTCAGACTCCTTCCGGCCAGCAATCACCGCCACTGACTACCGCGGAACCCGCTACGGTGGGGATGTCGGCCGAGCGGCTCAGCCGCATCGACACTATGCTGACCGAAGCTATCGAGGAGAATCAGATCCCCGGAGCGGTTGCACTAGTAGCCCGCAGGGGAAAGATCGTTTACCACCGGGCATTCGGAGTGGCGGCCGACGACGGTCGGGAGATGAAGCAGGACGCCATCTTCCGCGTCGCCTCCCAGACCAAAGCGATCACGTCAACCGCCGTAATGATGCTGTGGGAGCAGGGACTTTTCCAGCTTGACGATCCGATTGCCGATTACCTCCCCGAATTCGCGGACGCCCAGGTACTTGACACCCTGTACGAAGACGGCACCTACGAAACCCGGCCGGCCAGCGGGCCCATCACCATCCGCCACCTGCTGACCCATACTTCCGGACTCGGGTACGGGGTCATCGACGGTGACCCCCGCTTCAAACGCATGTACGCGGACGCGGGGGTCACCGATCTGTTCACTACCGAGGATATCAGCATCGGGGAGAGCGTACGCAAACTGGCTGCCCTGCCCCTGCACCACGACCCCGGTGCGCGGTTTACCTATAGCGAGGGACTGGACGTACTGGGATACTTCATCGAAGTGATTTCCGGAGAGCAACTGGACGACTTCTTCCGCAACCACATCTTCGAGCCGCTGGGCATGCAGGATACCTGGTTTTATCTGCCGGAGAGCAAGCACGACCGCCTGGTGGCCATTCAACGGCCCGGAGGGGATAGCTGGGAGAATTATCCCGTCACCTTTTACGACCCGGACTATCCCGTCCGGGGGGCCGGCCGGTTCTTCTCGGGCGGAGCGGGCCTTTCCAGCACGGCCACCGATTATGCGACGTTTCTGCAGATGTACCTCAACGGGGGCGAACTCAAGGGGATCCGCCTGCTCAGCCGGACGACCGTGAACAGCATCATGGCCAACCAGATCGGCGACCTGATGCAACCGGGTTCCTCGTACGGCCTGGCCTTCGGGTTAGTCGATCAAACCGGGCAGGACCGGGGCGGCCGGGGGCAGCAGGGGACCTTCGACTGGGGTGGCTACTTCAATACGCAGTACTTCGCCGACCCCCGAGAAGGGATCATTGGTATCCTGATGAAGCAGACCCAGGGAACGCCTTCCGACCAGACCGGTTGGAAGTTTCGGCAGCTGGTAGGTGCCGCGGTCGACGACTGACCAAACTTTATGTACCTTCGCCCCAACACCAAGCATCTTGCATGGCAACTGTATTAAGCTTACTGAACCACAAAGGCGGCGTCGGAAAAACCACCAGCGCCATCAACATCGGAGCCGGATTAGTCGAATTAGGAAAACGGGTACTGCTCGTGGACCTCGACCCGCAGGCGAACCTGAGCCTCAGCCTCGGCATCCCGCGGCAGCCGGTCACCATCTACGAGAGTATGATGGGGGAATCCGACCTGGTGCCCTTCGAGATCAAGGCTAACTTTCACGTGGTGACCTCCAGCCTCGACCTGTCGAGCGCCGAGATGGAACTCGTGAATGAGGCCGGCCGGGAGTTTATCCTGCGCGAGCTGTTCTCCAATGTGGACGAGGACTACGACTACATCATCATCGACTGTCCGCCCAGCCTCGGCCTGCTTACCCTGAACGCCCTTACCAGCAGCCAGCAGGTGATCATCCCGCTGCAGACCGAGTTCCTCGCGATGCAGGGACTGGCCAAGATCAAGCAGGTGATCCAGAAAGTGAAGCTGCGCCTCAACAAGGAACTGCACATCAGCGGCGTACTGGCTACGATGTACGACCAGCGCAAAGTCCTCAACCGTGACGTGGTGGAAACGATAAAAAAGTACTTCGGCCCGCTGCTCTTCGAAACTTACATCCGGGATAACGTTTCTTTAGCGGAAGCCCCGGCTAACCGGCAGGATATTTTTACCTACAGCCGGAGCAGCCACGGTGCCAAGGATTATCTCAAGCTCTGCAAGGAGATCATCGAGCGTACGGCCCATCCGATCCAGGAGCGCCCCCGAAAGAAAGACCAACCCGCCACGACCCCCGTCAAGTAACCAGCAATGGCCAAGAAACGCTTCACCGACGACCTATCCGGACTCTTCGAGGACAATTACCTCACGGATACAGACACCGCCGACCAGGAGGAAGCGGTGGAGGTAAGCGTGCCCGTGCGGACCAAAAAGGCTCAGAAGAAGATCTCCAGCAAGAACTTCACGCAGAACCTCGACGTCTTCCTCAGCGATGACCAGCGCATCGCTGCTGGCCGCAATACCCCCGACAACCGCCGGCCCCGCCGCCGCACCGGACTAGACTATCTCATCCGCAGCACCGTCGAGGACGAAGACCGGCCCGCCGCCACCGAGCCGCCCAAGCCGGACACCAAGCGCGTCACCCTCATCTTCAACAAGGAGCACCTGGTCACCCTGAAGGAAGAGGCCAAGGATCGCAAGATGTACCTCAAAGATGTCGTACAGGAGATGGTCGCGCAGTACTTGGAGAAGTAGCCTTAACCTATCCCCCCCATTTCCGTTATCTTGACCTAAGCCAGACTTCCCGCCACCCGGCAGGGAGCGTTTGAAAAGGTCACTGTTGATGCGTCTACTCCTTACCCTTCTGTCCTGTATCGCCCTCGCCGGCCTTTCCGCCCAGACCTCCCGCGTCGAATTCGGCAAGAACCGCGTGCAGTACCATAAGGACTTCGAGGAGTGGGAAAAGTACGAATCCGATAACTTCATCACCTACTGGTACGACAACAACCAGGGCGTGGGCCAGGCCGTGGTGCAGTTCGCCGAGTACGATTTCGCCTACATCCAGAAGATGCTGGAGAGCCGCCTGAACGAAAAGGTACAACTCATTACCTACCGCGACATCACCGACGTCAAGCAGAGCAACATCGGCAACGAGGAGGTTTTCGAGCTCACCGGTAACCAGTCGCTCCGCACCAACACCAGCTACATCTCAGGTACCGAGGCCAAATTCCTCGGCAATAAGGCCTTCGTCTACTTCAACGGTGACCACAATGACCTGCGCCGGCAGGTCCGCGAGGCCATGGCCAGCGTCTATATCGAGCAATTGCTTTACGGCTCCACGGTGCAGGAAGTCGTGCAGAACGCCGTGCTGCTCAACCTGCCCACCTGGTTCAAGCCGGGACTGGTCGCCTACCTGGGCCAGGACTGGAGCAGCGAACTCGACGACCAGTTGCGCGACCTCCTCGCTACCGGGGAGTACGAGAACTTCAACGAACTGGCCGCCGACTACCCCCGTCTGGCCGGCCACTCCTTCTGGTACTACATCGCCGAAAATCTCGGCAAGCCGACCGTTTCTAACCTGCTGTACCTGACGCGCATCAACCGCTCCGTAGAGAATGGCTTCCTCTACGTGCTGGGCAGCAACTACGAGACCGTCCTCTTCAACTGGCAGGAATTCTACCGCAACCGATACGCCGAGGACGCCCGCGGCCGCAGCACCCCCACCGAGGACCAGCTGGAGATCAAGAACAAGAAGCACCTCCCCGTCACCCAGTTGAAAGTGAGCCCCGACGGCAACCGGATCGCCTACGTCCTCAATGAGATCGGCAAGTACAAGGTGTATCTCCAGGACGTAAACACCGGTGAGCGGGAACTCCTCTTTAAGGGCGGACAGCGCAACCTGCTGCAGGCCACCGACTACAACTACCCGATCATCGATTTTTCGCCCACCAACCAGGAGGTGGCGATCCTCTACGAGTTCCGCGACCAGCCCAAACTGCTGCTCCACGACCTCAATACCGGCAAGTCGACCACCGACATCCTGGGCATTCGGCTGGACCGCGTGCTCAGCATGAAGTACGCCGATCCCAGCAACTTCCTGATCTCGGCGATGGCCGATGGCTTCAGTGACATCTATACCTACCTGCCCGCCAGCCGGCAGGCCATAAAGATCACCAACGACTTCTGGGACGACCTGGACGCCGTACCCGTCAACATTCGCGGCCGCCGCGGCGTAGTGTTCGCCAGCAACCGGCCCGATACCTCCCTGCTCCCGGCGCGGCTGGATACCCTGCTGCCCATTGACCACTACGACCTCTTCTACTATGACCTGGAAGGAAAGCCCGGCGAACTGGTCCGCATCACCAATACTCCGCTGGCCGACGAGCGCTCCCCCGCCCTGATCGACGGCGAGCACTTCGCTTTCCTGAGCGACGCCAACGGCATCTACAACCGCTACCAGGCCCACCTCGAGGAGTACCTGGATCACTACGAGCAACGGATCTACCTCAACGACGGCACCGAGATCGTCCTGCACGGCGACTCCACCCTGGAAAAACTCGATACGGCACTCATCGACTCGATCGCCGTGTACCCCGTCACCAAGGAACGAGCGATCACCGAAGCCACTACCAACTTCGGCACCAATATTCTTACCCTCGACGGCAGCAGCAAACTGCCCGTAGGCGTGGAAAGCTACATTATGGAGGGCAGCACCGTCGTGCGCCGCTTCACCTTCGATACTACCCAGGTGGTGAACCTGACGCCCACCGCCTTCCGCCGCCGGTCCTTCCGCGCCGCCGGACAGTCGGTACCCCAATTCACCACCACCGCCAAGGAATCGCCCGACCGCGTGATGCGCCCCAACCGCATCAATCCGACGATGAGTCGGGATGATGAGGGGCTACTCTTCCAGACCCGCTTCCGTGACACCATAGCCCCGCCGCCCGTGCCCGAGGAGGCCGAGCCGGAAAGCGTAACGGATATTCTTACGATCGAGCCCGCGGCTACGGAGTCTACGGACCCGACCGGCGCGGCGCCCGATTCAACGGGCACCCGTCCACCGCTGACGGTGGTCGGCGGTAACCGCAGCCAGCGCCGGCAGGAGCGGGCGTCTACCACCAACAGCGGTCCGGAGATCTTCCGCGGCGAACGGCCCATTCCCGAACTCAACCGCATCTACCGCTTCCGCCCCGGACAGGTGACTTCCTACCGTACCACCTTCCGGGTGAACTACGTGAAGACCACCGTAGACAATGAGCCCCTCTTCAACGGCATGAACGTGTTCGCCGCCAACCCGGACGGCTATACCCAGCAGCCTGTAGGCATCCTGTTGAAGGGCAACGTGGTCGACCTGCTGGAGGACTACACCATCACCGGCGGTATCCGTATCCCTACCAGCTTCAACGGTACGGAGTACTTCCTGACCGGTTCCAACCTGAAGCACCGCCTGGACCGTACCTACACCTTCTACCGCCGCAACCGCCGCACCCAGGAGGGCATCTACCCCAATTCGGCTTTCATCAACGGGCCCCGGCTCGTGGAGGAGAACACCCTCATGGCGCAGTACGGGGTCCGGTATCCACTCGATATCTTCCGCAGCTTCCGGGCTATCGGCACCCTGCGTCGCGACCGCGTGCAGACCCTCTCCACCGAACTGGCTGCCCTGCGCACCCCCGCGGTGAGTACCGAGCGGGTGGGCCTGCGCCTCGAATACGTCTTCGACAACACCATTAACCTGGGTACCAACCTACGCATGGGTACGCGGTACAAGCTGTACGGCGATGTGTTCAAGAGCTTCGACATCAGCTTCAACGACGGCTTCGATGCCCAGCTGGGTTCGGGTATCCTCGGCATCGTCGGTGTCGACGCCCGGCACTACGAGCGCATCCTGCGGCGCAGTGTGCTGGCCCTGCGGGTCGCCGCGGCTACCAACTACGGGCAGCAAAAGATCCTGTACTACCTCGGCGGCGCCGATAACAGCGTTATCAATACCTTCAACGACGCCATCCCCACCCCGCAGACGGGCGAGTTTGTTTTCCAGGATCTCGCCAATCCCCTGCGTGGCTTCGACATCAACATCCGCAACGGCGGCACCTACACCCTGGCGAACGCCGAGCTGCGGGTACCCGTCTTCAACTACCTCTTCGCCAACCTCCGCTCCGCCTTCCTGCGCGATTTCCAGATCGTCGGCTTCTTCGACGCCGGTACCGCCTGGGCCGGCAAGAACCCCTTCGACGAGGACAACCCCGTCAACATCACCGAATATCCCGATCAGAATTCCTCGGGCTACAGCCCCGTCCGCGTCCGCGTCCGCCGCTTCCGCGAACCGATCGTGTACGGCTACGGGGGCGGAGTACGCACTACCCTATTCGGCTACTTCATCCGTGCCGATTATGGCTGGGGGGTAGAGACTGGCAACCGGCAGCCGGGGAAGTTGCACTTTTCTTTGGGGCTGGATTTTTAGAGCTCGCTGCGCGTGCGGTAGAGCGCTATACAATCAACATAGCATCCCCATAAGCAAAAAACTTATACTTCTCCTTCTGGGCCTGGGCGTAAGCCTCGAGGATGAGGTCGATGCCGCCGAAGGCGCAGGTGGTGATGAAGAGGCTGCTCTTGGGGAGGTGGAAGTTAGTGAGCAGGTGGTCGGGGATGTGAAAGTCGTAGGGGGGGAAGATGAACTTGTTGGTCCAGCCTTCGCTGGTGGCCAGCAGGCGCTCGGCGCTCACGCTGTTCTCCACGGCGCGGAGGGTGGTAGTGCCCACGGCGCAGACCAGTCCGCCGTCCTTCTTGGTGGCGTTGACGGTATCCACGGCGGGCTGGAGAATGCGGTAGTATTCCGCATCCATCTTGTGCTTGGAAAGGTCCTCTACTTCGATGTCGCGGAAGGTACCCAGCCCGAGGTGGAGCGTGACTTCGGCTTTCTTGATACCGGCCAGTTCCATCCGCATCAGCGTTTCGCGGCTGAAGTGCAGACCGGCGGCGGGGGCGGCTACGGCACCTACCTCACTGGCGAAGACCGTCTGGTAGCGCTCGGCGTCGCGGCTGTCGGCCTCCCGCTCGAGCAGCTTGGGGAGGGGGGTGTTGCCCAGGCCGTGGAGCTCCTTGGTAAATTCCTCGTTGGGACCGTCGTAGAGGAAGCGGATGGTGCGCCCGCGGCTGGTGGTGTTGTCAACGACTTCGGCGACGAGGCGGTTGTTGCCCCGCTTATCGTTGAAGTAAAGCTTGTTGCCGACGCGGATCTTGCGGGCGGGGTCCACCAGCACGTCCCACAGGCGGGCCTGGCTATTGAGTTCGCGCAGCAGGAAGACCTCGATGCGGGCCTGGGTCTTTTCCTTCAGTCCGTAGAGGCGGGCGGGGAAAACCTTGGTATTGTTGAAGACCAGGGAGTCGCCTTCGCTGTAGTAGTCGAGCAGATCGGTAAACTGCTTGTGCTCGATCTCGCCGGTAGCGCGGTTCACCACCATCAGTCGGCTGTCGTCGCGGCGCTTGCTCGGCGTCCTCGCGACCAGTTTATCGTTAAGTTCGAATTTGAATTGCGAAAGTTTGGTCCTCATCCCGGAATATAATTTTTTTACTTCGTGTACACGAAACAGCGCGCAAAGGTAAGAGTTTCCCCCTAACTAGTGGCGTCGGGCCACGGTCCGGCCCACCCGTCCGCGAATCCCGGCCGTTCGTCTAAACCCCGGCACCCGCGTTCCCGCCCGCCTTACCTTAGTCCCTCAAGCGATTTTGTATGATCCTCTCCAAGGTACTGGCGGAAAGCCTGCGGCAGGCGTGGCAGCAGCTCACGGGCAATAAGCTGCGGACCTTCCTGTCCCTGCTCGGGATCTCCATCGGTATTTTCTGCATCATCGGGGTGCTCTCGGCCGTGCGGTCGCTGCAGGACAACGTCTCCGGCAGTCTTTCCAAGCTGGGCGACGACGTAGTGTACATCGATAAGTGGCCGTGGCGCGACAACAGCGATGACTGGTGGGAATACGTGCAGCGCCCCTACCCCGACCACGACGACTACGAGGCCCTCACCGAGAACCTCGCGAGCGCCCGCACCATCGCCTACTGGACGGTGCCCGGCGTGCGTACCCTCAAGTGGAACGGGCAGGCCGTAGAGGGCGGCTACGAGATCGCCTCTACCTTCGAGATCAACCAGATTTTCAATATGGAGCTGGCCGCCGGCCGCTACTGGTCGATCGCGGAGTACCGCACGGGTACCGACAAAATGATCATCGGCAGCACCCTGGTGGAGCAGCTCTTCGGCAACATCAACCCCATCGGTAAGACGGTCAAGATGGAGGGCCGCAAGTACGAGGTCATCGGCACGCTGGCGTCCTCCGGCAAGGACCTGATCAACTTCATGAACTTTGACGAGGCCATCTTCGTCGCCTACCCCAACGCGGCCCGCTATATGAATATGGGCAACCGCAGCGAGTACGGCGGCACCGTGGCCGTGAAGGCGCGCTCCGGCGTGGAGGTAGCTCAGCTGCAGGATGACGTCCGCGGCATCATGCGCTCCGCCCGCCGGCTACGCCCCCGGGAGGATGACAACTTCGCCCTCAACGAGCTCAGCATGACCACCGAGGCGCTCGGTAACATATTTGGGGTGCTCAACGTGATCGGACTGGTGATCGGCGGCTTCTCGATCATCGTCGGCGCGATCAGCGTGGCCAACATCATGTTCGTGAGCGTGAAGGAGCGCACCGGGCTCATCGGGGTGAAGAAGGCCCTGGGCGCACGGCAGTACATCATTCTGATCGAGTTCCTAACCGAGTCGATCATCCTGTGCATCTTCGGCGGGCTCATCGGGTTGCTGATGGTGGTGGTTATCACCTCCGTCATCAACCTCTTCCTGCCAAGCTTCCAGATCACGCTCAGCCTCTTTTACGCGGTCGCCGGGGTGGTCATCTCGGCGGTGGTCGGTATCCTGGCCGGGGCCATTCCCGCGCTGCTGGCCGCACGCATGGATCCGGTGGAGGCCATGCGTAGCTAGGGTCGAACAAAGGGACCGACCGGCCCGGTTGCATCCCGATATGCAGCAATTCCTATTTATCGCGGCGGCCTTCGCGGTCGGGGCCCTCGTAACCACGTATCTGACCGTCAACAGCCTGGTTTCCGAGCGGGTGGGCTCGGCCGTACAGGCCAATTTTCAGTACTTCCTGCTGGCCTTCGCGATCACGGCCGCCATCTTCGTGATCCGGCAGTCACCCTCGGACCTCCTCCGCGCGAAGGAACTCCCCTGGTGGGCCCTCCTGACCGGCGTGGGCGGGGCGGTGGCCCTGTTCGGCTCCACCTTCCTGATCGAGCAGATCGGTCCTGACCGCTACTTCGTGGCGGGCGTGGCGGGGCAGGTCATCGTATCGGTGGCCCTCGCCCACTTCGCCTGGCTGGGCGTGGAGGAGAACGCGATCAACTGGCA
>JBGTHX010000037.1:0-6834 GCA_041746055.1 Lewinella sp.
GCAGCTCGAAGACGTCCGGATTCTTTTTGTGGGGCATGATGCTGGACCCGGTAGTGAGATCGTCGGGCAGTTGCAGGAAGCCGAAGTTCTGACTGCTGTAGAGGCAGACGTCCATGGCCAGCTTGCCGACCGTCTGGGCGAGGCCGGCGATCGCGAAGGCCACCATGAGTTCGGACTTGCCGCGGCCCATCTGGGCGGCCACGACGTTCACGACCGGCTCGCGGAAGCCGAGGAGCTCCGTGGTGCGGTCGCGGTCGAGCGGGAAGCTGGAGCCGTAACCGGCGGCGGAGCCGAGGGGGTTCTGGTCTACGGTATCGTAGACGGCCTTCCAGAGGCGCAGGTCGTCGATAAGGGCCTCCCCGTAAGCACCGAACCAAAGCCCGAAACTGCTCACCATCGCGATCTGGAGGTGGGTGTAACCGGGGATGAGCTTTTCCTTGTGCTCCTCGCTCAATTCAGTAAGGGTGCGGCTCAGCTCGGCCGTCTGCTCCACGATGCCCCGGATGCGGTGGCGGAAGTAAAGGCGCAGGTCTACCAGCACCTGGTCGTTGCGGCTGCGGCCGGAATGTATCTTTTTGCCGTCGTCGCCCAGCTCGCGGGTGAGCAACAGCTCTACCTGACTGTGGACGTCCTCCACGCCGTCCTCGATCGTAAAGTCACCGGATTGGGCCTTCGCGTACAGCTCCCGCAATTTACCCTGGCACCGGCGCGCTGCCGCCGCATCGATCAGTCCCACTTCTTCGAGCATGGTGACGTGGGCCAGGGAGCCGAGGATGTCGAAGGGGGCGAGCTCGAGGTCCAGCTCCCGGTCGCGGCCAACGGTAAAATCGGCGATGCGTTGGTCGAGGGGGTAGTCTTTTTGCCAGAGTTTATCAGCCATACCGCGAAGATGGGGCAAAGGCGGGGAACGGCTCAGCGGTTCCCCCAGTCGTAGCCCTTCCGCATCAGCACTACCTGCTCCGGGGAGAGTTCCCCCGGGCCGGAGAGCCGGATGGTGTGACGGTACTTCTGCTTGCCCATATGGTCGAGCACCGACTTGTGGAGGAGGGAGCTGTGGATGATCTTATCGGTGAAGAAGGCCAGCTCCAGCACCTTGGTCATAGGGCGTACTACCATCCAGGCCCGCTTGTTGGTGAACATGATGGCCTTGCGGGCGGGAGTGATGAGGTTGGGCTCCCACTCGGCCGTGGCGATCAGGACATCGTCAAAAGCCATGACCACCTCGTCGGGCTTGCCCTCGAAGATCTCATCGATGGTCTTTTCGCTACAGTAGTGATGCTGTCCCTCCCGGCGGAAGGGGCGATCGCATCGGGGGCAGGTCCACATACCGGGAGAAACGGGGCGCCTGAAGAGCAGGTTCAATACCACCGCATCACCTCCTTCAACCCCTTCCGCTCGATCGCCGGTACGTGGGCATCCTCCGCCGGCAGCCCGACGGGGAGCAGCAGGTAGGGCCGTTCGTTTTCCGGCCGGTCCAGCACCCGCTGCAGGAAATTCATCGGACTGGGCGTGTGGGTCACCGTCACCAGACCCGCGTGGTGGATGGCCGCGATGAGAAAGCCGCAGGCGATGCCGACCGACTCGTTGACGTAATAATTCTTCTGCTTTTCGCCGGCCGGGCCGAGGTCGTAGGCCTTTTTGAATACGACAATTAGGTATGGCGCAACGGTGAGGAAGGGCTTGTGCCAGTCGGTCCCGAACTTCTCCAGGTCGGCCAGCCAATCGTCCGACATCCGGCCGTGGTAGTTCTCATACTCCTCGCGTTCGGCGGCCTCGCGGATCTGTTGTTTGAGGGCGGGATCCTCCACCACGCAGAAGGTCCACGGCTGCTTGTGGGCGCCGGAGGGGGCGGAGGCGGCGGTGCGGACGATCTCCTCGATCACCTCCCGCGGCACGGGGGCGTCCGAAAAATCGCGTACGGTCCGGCGGCGGTCCAGTTCGGTACGCAGGTCAGCGGCACGGGTACGCATCTCAACAGCAGTGCGTCGGACGTGGTCGAGGGGCAGGTGGTCGGACATGCCGAAAAGATAGCGTTCCGGACCGGGCTACCCTCAGGAGTCGACGGGACGGTTCTCGTAGAAGCTGTAGCCGAGCGTGAGCAGACCGATCAGGCAGAGCGCGCGCAGCAGCGACCAGTCGGGGTAGTGGGCACCTTCGAAAATCTCGCGGGCGTAGAACGCGAAGTAGACGGTGCAAGCGGAAAGGAAGATGCCGCCGGCGGTTTCGAGGGCGGCGCGGGTGGGGGAGGTGTTTTTGCCGTTCATGGGAGAGACTTATCGGGTACGGCCGCGTAGGGTCAATACGGTAGAAGATCGAAGATCAAACTTCCCACATCGGACCCGCAGTACGTCCCACCGGCAATTTTTTCACCTGGTCATCCGGGCGGCTTTTCCCGCTTTCCGACCTAGTTCAGAAACGGGCCGAGCCCCGCTTCTCGAAGTCGGGCTGGGCGCGCTCGGCAGGGGGATTCTCCTGTAGCAGTTTCATCACCTCCTGGATGGCCCGCTCGAGCTGCGGGTCGCGGCCGGCCATCACTTCGGCGGGAAACTGTTCCACCTGGATGTCCGGCCCTACGCCCTCGTTCTCGACGCGGTAGCCGTCCTTGTCCCAGAAGGCCACGTTCGGTGCGGTCACCGAGCCCCCGTCGATGAATTCGGGGTAGCCGAGCACCCCGACCAGCCCGCCCCAGGTGCGCTTGCCCACGATGGGGCCGAGGCCGTTCTGCCGCCAGAGGTAGGGGAAGAGGTCGCCGCCGGAGCCGGCCGTCTCGTCGATCAGCAGCACCTTCGGCCCCTGGATGGAGGCCACGGGCGCGTGCTGGATCTCACCGTAGCGGTAGGTCCAGCTGTTCTGGTAGGGCCGCATGAGCAGCTCGATGTAGTAGTCGGCGATCTGTCCGCCGCCGTTGAAGCGCTCGTCGACGATGATGGCTTGCTTGTCCACCTGCGGGAAGAAGTAGCGCTTGAAGTAGGTGAAGCCGCCGCCGCCGGTATTCGGGACGTATACGTAGGCCACCTTGCCGTCCGTAGCTTCGCTCACTTTCTTCAGGTTGCCCTCTACCCAGTCGCGATTGCGCAGATTGTATTCCTCCTCCACGGGGGTGACGGTCACGGTTCGCGATTGGCTGCCGTCTGCGTTCGGGCCCACGGTCAGGTCTACGTTGCGGCCGGCCGTCCGCTCGAACAGGCGGTAGAGATTATCGTCGGCCGTAAGGACTTGTCCGTCCACCGCGAGCAGGTACTCCCCCTCCTTTACGTTCACCCCCGGCTCCATCAGCGGGGCGGAAAGCTCCTGGTTCCAGTTGAGGCCGCCGTAGATCTTGGCGAAGCGGTAGCGTCCGTTCGCAGTCTCGTAGTCGGCGCCGAGGAGGCCGCCGGGGACCGTCTCCCGCTCCGCCAGTGGCGTACCGGTACTTCCGAAGCGGTGGTGGCCCACGCCGAGTTCGCTGCCCATCCAGGTCATCACGAGGTAGAGTTGGTCGCTGGTCTTCACCTCGGCCAGGAAGGGCTCGTACTTGGCCTTCATGGCGGCCCAGTCTACGCCGTGCATGTTGGGATCGTAGAAGTAGTCGCGGTTCACCCGCCACATTTCGTCAAAGATGTTTTTCCACTCCTGCTCGGGGTCGATCCGCACGCTCAGGTTGTAGCTGTCCCCGGGCTTGAGGTCGTCGTCCTTAGGTTCCCCCAGGGCGGTGATGCCGTAGCGATTGCCCTGATACACCAGCATTTTCTCCCCGTTGCCGGTGACCTCGAAACCATCGGCCTCTATGAGTTTCTTCGCCTCCCGGTCTTCGAGCGAGAAGCGGTAGATCGCCGAACCTGCGTCGTTGCTCGACAGGTAGAGCAGTTCGCCCTCCTTCGCGCTGGCCAGGTTGCTGAAGTTGCCGTTGCCGACCGGCAGGTGCACCACGCGGTTCTCCAGGCCGTCGAAGTCGATCGCGATACTTTCCGGTTCTTTGTCGTCTTCTTTTTCTTCGTCCTCATCTTCTTTCTCCCCGGTAGCGAGGGCCAGGGCCTCTTCGTCGTTGCGCCGCATGAGGGGGTCGGGCAGGTCACGTTGGAGGGTGATGAGGTAGAGGTCGTTGGTGGCGCGCATGTCGTTACTGGACTGCTGGAACCAGTTCACCACCGGACCGGCATCGGTTGATACGGCCAGGTACAGGTACTTCCCGGAGGGGTCGAAGGTCGGCGCGGTCACGTTGGCCAGTCCGTCGGTCACGGCGGTGGATTCTCCGCTCCGGGTGTCGTAGACGTACGCCCGCTCGAAGTTGGTACCCGAGATGCTGGTATAGGCCAAGTAGCGGCCCGCCGGCGACCAGCTGCCGAAGAGGTCGCGGTAGGGGCCGGGGAAGTAGTTGGTGTCCTGGCCCACTTTCTTCACGGAGCCGGAAGCGACGTCCAGAAGGTAAAGGTTGCGGCCGTTATCCACGAAGGCCACCTTCTTGCTGTCGGGCGACCAGTGGGGGTAGGCGTAGAAGCCCGTACCCTCCAGCTCGATTTCCCGCACTTCCTGGCCGGCGGCGGAGCGCAGGTGCAGGGCGTATTCCCCGGAAGCGTCGCTGAAGTAGGCGACCGTCTTCCCGTCCGGCGACCAGGCCGGATAGCTCTCGTGGGCGCCGGGGGTCTGGGTCAGGTTCTCCACGTCACCGTGCTCCACCGGAGCGGTGACGATCTCCCCGCGGTAATCGAAGAGTAGCCGGGTACCCGAGGGCGAGGGCGCCACCGAGCGGATATGCTCCGCGCCCGATACATAGCGGGGGCGTACGTCAAGGATGTCAGCGTGGACGGTCACGGCCTGGCGGGTCACTTCGCCGGTAGCGATATCCAGGAGGTTCAGATACCCGCCTTGCTCAAAGACGATGCCGTTGGCGCCGGCCTGCAGCCCGAGTACGGGGAAGTCGTCGTAAGCGGTAAGTGCCTCGACCGACTCGTCGGACGGGTCGTAGACGTAAAGGTTGTATTCCCCGTCGCGGTCGCTTCGGAAGTACACTTTTCCGGCGTGCCACTTCGGATGGCTGTCGTTGCTGCCGCCTTCCGGCTTGGGGATCTCCACAACCGAGTTGTCCGTCGGATTGAAGATCCAGATGCGCGTGGCCGTGCCGCCGCGGTAGCCTTTCCACATGGTGGAGGCATCGTAGAGCGGCACGTAGGCGATGCGGCTGCCGTCGGCATTGTAGTCGGCCTCGAAAGCCGTGGGGATATTGAGCGGATCTACCGGGCCACCGTCCAGTCCGATGGTAAACAGCTGGTCGTAGCGATTCGTAAAGGTTTTCCGGCGGGAGGCGAAGAGGATGCGTTGTCCGTCGGGGGTGAAGGACTGCACTTCATCGTCGTAGGGGTGCCAGGTTAGTCGCTTAGGGATGCCGCCGGCTACCGGCACGGTGTAGACGTCGATATTCCCGTCGTAGTGGCCATTGAAGGCGATGGTCTGTCCGTCGGGACTGAAGACCGGGTGATATTCATTTCCCTCCCCGATGGTGAGCCGGCGCACGTTGGAGCCGTCGCGGTCGGCCACCCAGAGGTCGCCGGCGTAGGCGAAAGCGAGGTGATCGTCGCTGACCGCCGGGTCGCTGAGCAGGCGCGTCTGGGCGGAGGCGGTCGGGCTAAGGAGCAGGAAAAGGCAGGTAGCCGGGAGGAGGAATGTTTTCATACGGTTTGCTCGTTGCTGGGACAAGCAATGTAGGGATTCTTGACTAACCGCCGGACGGTTGGGCCGCTAAACGAACTCTTTCCAGGATCGGTGTTTTGGTAGAAAATGAAACCCGGCCGCAGGTCGGGATGCAGAATCAACCCGCCATGACCATCGACGACCACGCTATAGTTACCCTGACCTACGAAGTCCGCGACGGCGGTCCCTCCGGCACCCTGCTGGAGCGCATGGACGTGAATTACCCCTTCAAGTTCATGTTCGGCACCGGTCGCATGCTGCCCGCCTGGGAGCGGCGGCTGTTCGGCCTCAAATCCGGAATGGGCTTCAGTTTCCTCCTCGCACCAGCTGATGCCTACGGCCACCGGGAAGAAGCTCACATCCTGCGAGCACCTATTCACATTTTTAAGAATGAGCGCGAGCAGATCGAGCCCGGCCTGCTGGAGAAAGGGCAGTACCTCACCCTCACCGACGCCGGCGGGAAGGACGTCAACGCCAAGGTGGTGGAGTGGAACGATGAGTTCGTCACCCTCGACGCGAATCATGCGCTGGCGGGCAAAACCCTTTTCTTTTCCGGCGCCGTCCTGGACGTACGCGCCCCCTCGGTGGATGAGTTGGTGCGGAAGCAGTACATCGAGGAGGGGGGAGTGCGGCGGTAGGGTGGGGGCGTTCGCTGCGCGAACTGTTTCACACAGATGGCCACAGATAGCCCACAGACTATCACAGATTACCCACCACTAGACGAACTCAACGGCGGAAGCGCTTGATCCCTTCCCGCAAGTTGGTGGTATTAAAATTGATCAGCAGGCCCAGTGGAAGATCCGCTACCCGCAGATAGGTCAGCACCTGGGCCTGGTGCAGGGGTTTGAGTTGTTCCACGGACTTAATTTCAACCACTACTCGGTTCTGGACCAGAATGTCCATCCGGTAGGCAACGGGCATTGAAGTCCCGTTATAGATAACCGGTACATCGACCTGGCTTTCCGCCAGTAAGCCGGCCGCTTTCAATTCGTGCAGCAGGCAGCTTTCATACACGCTTTCCAGTAATCCGGGTCCGAGTGCGGTGTGCACTTTAAATGCCGCTCCGATAATGGCGTAGGAGATAAGTACTCGTTCAAAAGTAGGTACTTCCTATCGGTCTCCAGTTTAGCACGATGTCGCTTCCCACCGCAGCACAAATTCGATCTA